>JAITLF010000025.1 GCA_031278025.1 Treponema sp. | reverse complement strand
GAGAAGCCCCGCGGTTATTTCTTTACGGGCCGGAAAAAGCCGAAAAGACTGCCGCAGAAGCCTCCGGCAATGTGGGCAAATTCAGAAATACTATCGGCTCTGAAGGAATTGATAAACTCCCTTCCCAGGTACAGTATCAGGATCAGGATGAAGGTTAGGGGTATCTCTCCCTTGTTGAAGTTGGTAAAGGAAGCCAGCAGTATCATCATGAAGACCACACCGGAAGCCCCCAGAAGGGAACTGGAAAACAGGAAGATGTTCAGGGCCCCGGTAACCAGCGCGGTGATGAGGAGCATCAGGAGGAGGAGCCGGGAGCCGTAGTTTTGCTCAAGAATGGGGCCGATAAGCAGGACGAAAGAAAAATTGGAGAGAAAGTGATTGATGTCCGCGTGGCCTGCCACATGGGTAAAGAGGGTTACCCAGCTTTTGACGCTCCCCAGGTTGAACCCTCCCCGTCCGGGAACCATGAACCAGCTTTGGGTAAGGCCGGGGAGTATGGTCTGGTTCAGCAACAGCACCGCCGCGCTGAGAAACGTGAAGGTTAGGGTTGCCGGGGCGTTATATTTTATCTTCATTCGTATGTCCTATCGTATTTCCTTGCGGGTCTTCGCTTAATTCAATCTGTACCGGGCAGTGATCCGAGCCCGGAACTTCGGGCCGGATGACGGAAGCCCGCACCCGGCTGATAAAACCGGGATCCACGCAGTGATAATCAATTCTCCACCCTATGTTCCGCGCCCGCGCGCCTCCGCGGTAGGACCACCAACTGTAATGCCCTCCTTCTCCGGGCCGGAAATGCCGGAACGTATCGACATACCCCGCGGCGGTAAAGGCATCCATCCAGGCCCGCTCCGCGGGGAGGTAGCCGGCGTTTCCCTCGTTTTCCTTGGGCCGGGCCAGGTCTATAGGCGTATGGGCTATGTTGTAATCCCCGCAAAGAAGCAGATGCCGGCCTTTGGCAGTCAGGCTGTCGCAAAGATCCCGTATGGCGGCGCAAAAGTCCAGCTTATACCCCAGCCGGACCCCCGCGTCCTGGGAATTAGGAAAATAGGCGCAGATAAGGACAAAATCCCCGTAATCCGCCTGAAGCGCCCGTCCCTCGTCATCAAAGACCCCTATCCCCAGGGGCTTTACTTCCACCGGTTCGGTTTTGCTGTAGATGGCCGTCCCGGAATATCCCTTTTTTCTGGCGCTGGCCCAGTAGGAAAAATAGGGGTTCCCCGCCTTGTCCGCCGGACGGATCAGGTCTTGGGAAAGCTGCGCCGGGGTGGCCTTGGTCTCTTGCAGGCACAGGATGTCCGGCGAATCGTCCCGCAACCACTGGACAAACCCCCGCTTCTCCACCGCCCGTATTCCGTTAACGTTCCACGAAAGTATTTTCATTCGTTTTCACTCCCTTTGCATACTACCATACGTTACGGAGGGGGGTAAGTCCCCGCTCAACAATTCCAGTTTCGGGGAAATTCAGGATGCCAGAGAGGCTGTTCCAAAACCCGCACCGCCTCATATACTCTACATCATGAAAATGAATATAGCCGATCATGGGTTTACCCATTTTGATTCCGCAGGGGGCGCGATAATGGTGGACGTGTCCGGCAAAGAAGCGGCGAGCCGGACCGCCGTTGCCAAAGGGGATATCGCCATGAGCCGTGACGCCTTTACCGCCGTCATGAGCGGGAAGGTGGGGAAGGGAGATGTCCTGGGCGTTGCCCGGCTTGCGGGAATCATGGCGGCCAAGCAAACCTCGCGCCTGATCCCGCTTTGCCATTCCCTTGCGTTTGACGCCTGTACGGTGGATTTTTTCCCCGACGGGGCCGGGAGCCGGATAGAGGCGGTCTGTACGGTGAAGCTTTCCGGCAAGACGGGCGCTGAGATGGAAGCCCTGACCGGGGCGTCGGTTGCCCTCCTCACGATTTACGATATGTGCAAGGCCCTGGACCGGGCCATGGTGATCGGGAATATCAGGCTTTGGGAAAAGTCGGGCGGCAGGAGCGGGCATTTTAAGCGGGAAGAACCCGCGGAAGGCATCTACCTGTGCTGATTGATCCGTCAGGAAGGGCGCTGGATTACCTGAGGGTCTCGGTTACCGACCGGTGCAACCTCCGTTGTGTCTACTGCATGCCGCCCGATGGGGTGGAGCAACGGCCTCACGAAGCCATCCTCCGTTTCGAGGAAATGCTTAGGGTCTGCCGCATCCTGGCGGGCCTGGGGATACGCCGGATCAAGGTAACCGGCGGGGAACCCCTGGTACGGAAGGGGACGGTTTCTTTCATCCGCGCGGTTAAAGCCATTCCCGGCGTTGAGCAGGTTACGGTTACGACCAACGGCATCCTGTTGGACAGGTATCTGGATGAACTTGCGGCGATACCCCTGTCGGGGCTCAACGTAAGCCTGGATTCCCTTAATCCCGAAACGTTTCGCCTGATTACGCGGGCGCAGGCTGCAAGCGCCGTTTCTCCCGCAGGCATCGTCAAAACCCTGGAGCGGGCCCGTTCCCTGGGCATACCGGTCAAGGTAAACTGTGTTCCCCTGCGGTCCGTCAATGAGGGGGAACTCGCCGGTATCGCGGCCCTGGCGGAAAAAACCGTTGACGCGGTGCGGTTCATAGAACTCATGCCCCTGGGCTGCGCCGGGGAAATGGATCCTGTTCCCGGCGCTGCGGTCCGCTCAATCTTGGAACGCCGTTCAGAACACCGTTCCCTGCGGCCCACGGGCGAACGGCTCGGTAATGGGCCTGCCGTGTATTATGAGGTTCCCGGTTTTTCGGGCAGGATAGGTTTCATTGACGCCCTGTCCCGTGGGTTCTGCGACACCTGCAACCGCCTCCGTCTTACTCCGGAAGGGCTTCTCAAACCCTGCCTTGCAAGCGCCCTGGCCCTGGACCTTAAGGCATTGCTCCGTTCAGGGGCTTCCGATTTACGCATAGCGGAAGAAGTAACCAAGGCGGCGGCCCAGAAACCGGCGCGCCATACTTTTTCCGATGTTCACGGAAACCGGCGTGAAGACCACAAAGATACAGCGATGTTCCGCATAGGAGGCTGAAATGGGAACGGTGTTGGCGATATGTACAAGCCCGGAAAGAGGCACGGCCAAGCGGAACACGGGCAGGGCGGAGTTTGTGGCGGGATACGGCATACAAGGGGATGCCCATGCCGGCTCCTGGGAGCGGCAGGTAAGCCTTTTGTCCCACGAGAAGATAGCGGCCTTCCAGGAGCGGGGAGCGGAAGTTACGCACGGGGACTTCGGGGAAAACCTGGTCGTGGAGGGTATAGACTTTTCGAGCCTGCCGGTAGGCGCGGTCCTTCTCTGCGGGGAGGTGATACTGGAGATACGCCAGATAGGGAAAGCGTGCCATTCCCACTGTCAAATCTTTAAGCGTATGGGGGATTGCATCATGCCACGGGAAGGGGTGTTTGCGCGGGTCATCAGGGGCGGCAGTATTGGTGTAGGAGACCAGATGTATGTCAGAACGTAGCAATCCGCCCTACCGGGCGGCAATAATAACGGCAAGCGATAAAGGCGCCCGTGGGGAACGGGAAGACCTGTCAGGCGGTGTGATACAGGAATTGGTTGAAGGGCGGGGGTATGTTGTGGTGAGCAAGGTCATCCTTCCGGACGAGCGGGCGCTTTTGGAGGGGGAACTCAGGCGTCTTTGCGACAATGCCCTTGCGGACCTGGTACTTACCAGCGGAGGAACGGGTTTTTCCCCCCGTGACTGTATGCCCGAAGCGACGATGGCTGTAGCGGACCGCATAGTCCCCGGCATCAGCGAGGCCCTGCGGCAGCACAGCCTTACCCTTACGAAACGGGCCATGCTCAGCCGGGCGGCGGCGGCCATACGCGGCTCGGCCCTGATAGTAAACCTCCCCGGCAGCCCCCGTGCGGTACGGGAAAGCCTTGATTTCATCATAGATGAACTCCGCCACGGTCTTGATATCCTTACCGGCCGGGACGGAGAGTGCGGGAGCGGCAATTAAAACACGCGTGAAAAATCAAAATCCTCCCGGTCAAGCTGTCAGGGCGAGCGCATTAAAAAAGAATACCCCCGCCGGGGGCTCCGGTGTTGCCGGACCCCGGTTTCTTGATCAGAAACCCGGGTTTTTCGATCAGAAACCTGGGTTTGTGCTGCGCAAAAACACTTTTCCGCAGCGCAAAAACACTTTTCCGCTGCGCAAAAACCCGGGTTTGCACGCCGCAGGCCCCGCCGCCGTCAGTTACCGGTAGTACCGCCGGTACCGCCGCCAGAAACCGCGCCGGACATCATGATGAAGTCTGGCGAGGCGTCGTAGCCGCCGCCAGCGGCGCCATTGCCGCCGTAGCCGGCGCCGCCGTTGCCGCCGATCGTGCCGCCGCTGTTGCCGCCGTAGCCGTCGGCGGCGGTAAGGGAACCTGTGGCGGCTGCTCCCTAAGAATGGTTAATGCGCCCGCCCTGGATGAGGCAATGCATCATATTGTTATAATTCTTTTTTTATACTATCGTAACGGGGGCTAAGAGCCTGTTGCAAAGGAGATTTTCATGCCGAGCGAACAGATTGCGCCTACTAAAAGTAACCTCCTCAGGGTCAAAGAGCGGCTGGTTACCGCCGAAGAAGGGTATGATCTCCTGGAACAGAAGCGGGAAATCCTGGTCATGGAGCTTATGCGGAAGGTAGAGCAGGTCAAGATATTGGAGCGGGACCTGGATGCCCGCCTTACTACGGCCTTTCCCGCGCTTAAACGTATGCTCGTCGTGGTGGGCCGGGAGCGGGCAGACCGGCTTTCCCGGAACATCAGGTACCGTTTCGACCTGGAAGAAAAACGGGTCCAGGTTGCGGGGATGAACCTGCCGGGGCTGGAAGTACACCTTCCGGAAATGGAACTTAAATATTCCCCTGCGAATTCATTTGCCGAATGTGACGAAACCGTGTTAGAATTCTTTGAGTTGTTAAAGATACTCACTGAACTGGCGGGGGTAAGGACTATCGCGTGGCGGCTGGCACGGGAGGTTAGGAAAACCCAGCGGCGGGTCAACGCCCTGGAAAAGATGGTTATTCCTACCGCTAAAAAAGCAAAGACATATATCGAAGCGGCGCTGGAAGAAAAAGACCGGGATGCTTTTTTTTCCAGTAAGCTGCTAAAAAAGAAGGTTGCCGCAGGGAAGTTGGCGTTAAAACGTTCCGACCCAGATGCGGTTTCCGGAGGCAAGGGATGAGTAAACCTGTTTTTTCACATATTGTTGTTGCCATAACCGGCTCTGATGCTTCTATCATGGCCGCAAAATACGCTATCGTCATGGCGAAGCAGTACCGGAGCCGGCTTTCGGCGGTCTACGTGGTGGATACTGCGACGATCCGGCAGCTTACCCTGAGTAAGATATTTATTCAGGAGGAGAGCCAGGAGTACGAGCGGAGTCTAGAGGCGAATGGAGACCGGTATCTTTCTTTTGTAGAAGAGCTGGCCCGCGCCAAGGGCATCAAAGTTGAGCGGAATATACGCCGGGGAGCGATCTACACGGAGGTTCTTCAGGTTGCGGACGAACGGAAGGCGGATTTGATAGTCCTGGGGGGCTGGGAAAAAGACCGGAGCGCACGGGATATCATCTCCAATTCTCACCGGGAAATAATGGTAAACGCCAAATGTTCCGTCCTCTTGGTGAAAGAACCCGCTATTGATCAAATCTACAAGCAGGCTTAAATCATGAGAATAGCGATTATCAGCGCCCCTGCCCAAAGAAAGGCCATACCCGATTACGTAAAGGCCCTGGCCCGTGGCATGGAATCCATGGGACACCGGGTAGACGTGATAGATGCCTGGACTGAAGACGGCTTCAGGCTGCCGGGTTATGAATATATCGCGGCTGTTGCCGAATCCATCTCCCTTTTCGGCGGTAAAATGCCCGATGCCCTCCCGAAAATCCTTTCTTCCGGGAGCGGTCTTGTGGGGAAGAAAGGCGCGGCATTCTTGAGAAAAGCTAATCCCCTTACAGGCAAGGCCCTGGCCAACCTTATGCGGACTATGGAGCATGAGGGGGTGGTGGTCAACTGGAGCGACATCATCCTGAGCGCCCCCCACGCGGAAATTCTGGGGAAGCGGATAGGCGCATAGGTTTCCTCATGGAAAACTATTATTCCCTCCTCGGTATAGAAGACGATGCAAGCGTTCAGGATGTTAAACGGACTTTTCGGGAAAAGGCCAAGCGGCTCCACCCTGACATCGTGGGAAGCGCCGGTTCGGAGGCCATGCGGAAGCTCCTTACCGCCTACGAGGTGCTCTCCGATCATGAGCGGCGTTACGAATACGACCGGGCCTACCGCCGGTTTGTCAAGGCCGGAGGCTTCAATTACCGCGACTTTCTGCGGGAAAACTCAGGCGATTCGGCAAGCCAGGCGAAGCTGGTGTTTTTCGATCTACTGCACCTTGAGGAAGGGGATGCCCTGGCGACATGGCGGTCCCAGGGAGGCTTGGACTTCCCTATGCAGGAGTACCTGGAGCGGGAAGACTGGATGGATTGCACCTACATTCTGGCCGAAGAGCTTGAAAGGCGGGAATGCTACTACGAGGCGTTCATGCTCTTTACGGCCCTCATCCGGGAGGAGCGGCGGCAGCCGTACTTCCGTCATTTTAGCGCCGAAATTGAAAAATCCCTGAAGGAACTGGTCCGCCTCAGGCTCAAGGCGGCGGTGGACAGCGAAACGTATCTGGAATGTTTGGAGATTCTGCTGGAACTAGGTTTCCCCCCACGGGAGGAAGCCCGGTGGATGCGTTCCATGGCGGAGACCCTGGTCCATCTGGGCCGGCGGAGCGGCGCCGAAGCCGTCTTCCGGGAAGCCCTAAAGCGGGACCCGGCCCTGCCCAATGTGGTGCAGCTCAAGCGGAAACTGAATATATAGCGGTTGTCCCAAAACCTCACGGGAGGGGGATTACGGTGAATACCTGCCGTTAAGAACAATCGGGACCCGGAACAGAACGGGTTCATTGCCGCCCGGAAACGACGAATTCTTGATCAAAAATGGAGCATTCCTGATCAAGAATGCTCCATTTTTATACGTGTGAATATGGCGTTTTTGAGCGGGCAAACCGGGGGTCAGAACCGCCGCGCTCATGATACGTTTATGTTAAGGAAAAACTATGGTGCGTTTGAAGAATGAAAAGCAAATTAACGGCATCCGGGAATCCTGTAAGGCGTTAAGCGCCATGTTCCGGGAGCTCATCCCCCTGATAACGGCCGGCGTGGAGACAAGAGACCTGGACAAGTGGGTCCAGAACTGGATCAAAAAGGCCGGGGGTAGGCCCGCTTTTTTGGGGTACGGCCCCCAAAACAACCCCTTCCCCGGGGCCCTCTGTGTTTCCATCAACAACGAGGTTATACACGGCATCCCTTCCCGGCGGAAGATCGCCTGTGGGGACCTGGTTTCACTGGACAGCGGTATAGACTTAGGCGGCTTTATCAGCGACCAAGCATTGACGGTGGAGGTAGGAACGGTGAGCGAGGCTGCCGGGAGGCTTAACCGGGTAACACGGGAGTGCCTTTACCAGGGCATCTCGGCGGCCAGGGCCGGGGACCGGCTTCTTCAGATAGCCCGTGCGGTGGAAGCCCATGCGAAAATCCACGGGTACGGGGTGGTCCGGCAGTTTTGCGGCCATGGGGTAGGGTTTGCGATTCACGAGGACCCGGCGGTGCCAAACATCCCCCATGGGCCTAACCCCCGCATGTCCGGGGGGCTAGTTATCGCCATAGAGCCTATGATTAACCTGGGCAGCGGGGATGTGGAGGTTCTGGACGATGAGTGGACGGTGGTAACCGCCGATGATGCGCTTTCCGCCCATTGGGAACACACGGTGGCTATTTTTCAGGACCACACAGAAATACTAACCGGCAGACTGGATTAACGGGTCGCCGATAAAAATTCCGGCGACCCCAGTATCGGTACCCAGGAATTCAAAGTATCAAAAACTATGCTAAAATAGGAGTATGGGCGGGGAACTCGTTAAACAATTGGGTGGTGATCCACAAAGTATGATGAAAAAATATCGTTAATTCTTTGTAGTACAATGAATTACAAAATTCTGGCCTTGCGAGCATCATCTTACATAATTTCATAAAAACACTAATTCAT
>JAITLF010000287.1 GCA_031278025.1 Treponema sp. | reverse complement strand
CTCATGTTTTCAGCGCATACATTACAAGGGCTTCCTTTAGCCTGCGCCGATTCCAAACGCCGGAGGCGTCCTGCCCTGTTTCGTCCGTTACATCCCATCCCTAAATAAACGCACATGGGGGATATCCCCGCAACCACGGGGGATATCCCCGCAGCTTCCGGGGATATCCCCGCCGCCCCGCCGAGGGGCTGCCTTCACCCTGGAGGGTATTTTCTTTATGGTGTAGTGTCTTATGATAAAATGTCTGGGGGAGCGGCGTATGGCGGATTTTGAAGCGGAACTGGAGAAACTTTTGGCTGATGAGGGTGAACCCCTGCCCCAGGGTGAACTGGCCGAGGTTCTCGCCGAAAGCCGGAATTTAGTGGAGGCGTTGTATAAAAACCAGGCGGATCTTTCTTTGCAGGTGGAAGAAATCTACGACCTGGTGAAAGATGCGGATACACGGGAATTGCGGGGGGTTCTGAAGGCCGAACGGGACCGGTCTCAGCAGTTGTTGGGGGCGGTGGTCGGACTCAGCGATATGCTGGAACACGTTTGCGTGTACGCCGGGCAAAGCGGCAACGCGGAACTGGAGCATCAGTGCCGCCTTTTGTGGCAGCATGGACGGCGCCTCCTGGAAAGCTGCTCGATCATCCGGTTGGGAGAAGCCGGCCAGCCCCTGGATCCGGCGCTGCACACGGTTCAGTCCGCCGCTGTTTCGGAGGTTCCCAAAGAACACCTCCTGCGGGTGCTTCAAAGCGGCTACCGGTATCAGGGTATGCTGCTGCGCAAGGCTGTCGTTGTGGTGAGTCTGGGCAGCGGGAATCCGGAAGCGAAAGATACCGATGAAGCGAAAGATAAAGAAGATAGAGATGGAAGTATAGAGATGATGGAGGATGATGATGGAGGATACTGAAGATGAGCAGAATCGTTGGGATTGATCTGGGGACATCGACTTCGGAAATCGCGTGTATCATTGATGGCGTTCCTAACCTGATTCCCAATACGCTGGGGAAGTCTATTACCCCCTCAGTGGTGCATATTCGGGAAGACGGCACGACCTTAGTGGGCGAAGATGCTGCGGAATACCTCTTTACCCGCCCGGAATGTACGTTCATAGAAGTCAAACGGCTTACCGGCAGCGGGGAGGCGCTGAACGCGCATGGAAAGGAATACTCCCCGGAGGACCTGCAAGCCATCCTTCTGCGGTACCTGGTAAGCTGCGCGGAAACCTATCTAAAAGAAAAAATAGAGCGGGCGGTCATCACCGTGCCGGCGTATTTTACCGATGCGCAGCGCCGGGCGACTACCAGGGCCGGGGAGCTTGCGGGCCTTACGGTGGAGCGGATCATCAATGAGCCAACCGCCGCGGCCCTTGACTACGGCCTTACCAATCTAAAGGAATGTAAAAACGTGCTGGTCTACGATTTGGGCGGCGGCACCCTGGACGTTACGGTTCTCGAATTGTTCGAAGGGGTCCTGGACGTCAAGGCCAGCCGGGGCAACAACCGCCTGGGCGGCAAGGATTTTGATGAAATCATCATGCGTAACCTGGCGAACCCTATGGGGGATGAACGGGCCGTGATGCGGCTCAAAAAAAACGCGGTGGACTGTAAAATCGCCCTGAGTACCCAGGCGGCGTATACGGTATCCCTTCCGTTCCTGACGACCGCCAAAGACGGGAAACCGGTTTCTTTGGAAAAAACCGTAACCAGGGCGGATTTCGAGCGGTGGATTGAAGAACTCGTCGCGTCCACACGGGAGCCTATGATGGCCGCCCTTTCGGACTCCGGCCTTTCCGCCGGGGATTTGAATATCGTCCTCCTGGCAGGAGGCTCTACCCGTATACCCTGCGTCAAAAAGATGGTGGAAGACAGCCTGTCCGCCACCGCCCATTCCCTGGTAGACCCGGATTTAACGGTCGCACGGGGCGCCGCTATTCAGGCGGGCCTCCTTGACGGCAGCCTTACCGCTTCGGATTTGGTCTTGACCGATGTATGCCCCTATACCCTGGGAATCGCGGTGCTTCATAAAAGTTTCTTCGCGGATAAGCTGATCTTCGACCCGCTTATTCCCCGGAATACCACCATTCCCACCGAAAAGTCGAAGGTCTATTATCCGGCGGATGATCACCAAACCGCCGTGGAGATCACGGCATATCAGGGAGATTCTTCCGATCCCCAAAACAACGAGTACCTGGGCACTGTCAGGCTCACGGGGATTCCCATTGCCCGCAGGGGTACCCGGGAGCCGATAGAAGTAACCTTTGCCTATGATGTGAACGGCATTCTCCAGGTAAAAGGTGCGGTAGCGTCCACGGGCCAACAGGTTTCCGCCGAAATCAGCACCACCGGCGTAAAGTCGAAACCGCCGCTTGATTTGACCCAATGGGAGAACGTGAAGGGAGCGAAACGCTTCCGTCCGGCGATACGCAAAGCGGAGCGGCTGATTGCCGATGGTGAAGATGAAGAAGGCGATCTGGAAATCCTGGTCAGGCAAATAAAGGAAGCGATACTGCTTAACAAGGAAGACCGCGCGGAATCCCTGCGGGGCGAATTACGGGAACTGCTGGACGCCCTGAAATGACGCCGGTGGATAGTGATCTGCATGCAATAAGCCGGGGGCTTGGGGCAAGGTACTACCGGCTGGCCCTTTCAGAGGCGGTGCGGCGGAATTTGAGCGGCGCCGCTATCTATGCCCGGTATGCCGCCCTGCTTGATCCCGAACACCGGAACGCGGTACACCTGCTGCGGCTTTGCCGCGATGAGTTGGGAGAATCCGGCGGTACGGAAGCGTTTCCGGAAGAATCCCGGACAGAACTCACTATTCCCGCGGATTCGCGGGAGGGCCGTGAAAAGATCAGGCTCCTTGTGGCGGGAAAAAAATGGCGGGCAGCCGCCCGGGCAGCCAGGGCCCTTCCCCATCAAAGTGTACGTGTTCTGAACATCCAGGGGTGCCTGTGGGCCCTGGCCGGAAACCGCCCAAAGGCGGCGGATTGTTTCGCCCAGGCCCTGCGTAAAGACCGCTTTAACCGGCTTGCGGCGGAGGGCCTTGCGGAACTTCTCCCCAAACGAAAATTCTTGTGGGGCATCCTGGGAGAAATCGTATGAAAACCCTTTATGATGTGTTGGGAATACCAAAAACAGCGGATCCGGCGCAGATAAAGCGCGGCTATTTTAATCAGATACGGAAATATCCGCCGGATCATTTTCCTGAGGAGTTCAAGGCGCTGCGGATCGCCTACGAGACGCTTTTCGACGAAAAGAAGCGTAAGGAATACGATGAGATCGGCGCTATGCCCGAAGCTGCGGCCGTCGCTTTCCGCGAGGCTCAACGGGCCAATCAACTAGGCCGTCATTCCGAAGCGTCGGACCTGTACCGGAAGCTCTTAAAACGGGATCCCCAGTCGACCAGGATCAAAGAAGAATACGCCTGGTCCTTAGATGCGGAAGGCAAGAGCGGCAAAGTCATACAAGTCTGGGAATCTCTGTGTACGCAGGAACCGGACAACCCCGCGTATGCCAAGAATCTTGCCCGCACCTATGAAAACCGCGGCTGGCACAGGAAGGCCGTGGCCCAATTCCGCCGGGCCCTTGAAATCGACGCAGGCGACGCGGAGTGCTGGTCGAGGCTGCTTCAATCCATGACTTGGGCGGGCGAGGAGAAAGAAGCACGGCAGGTGTGCCGGGAGGCTCTGGAGGCGGTTGGGGAACACTGCGATTACATCCCCCTGTATGTTCACGCCTTCCTGCTCCTTGCCAGGGATGACCAGCATGCCGCCGAAGGGTATTTGCAAAAGATCCTGACGCTGATGCGCGCCGGACAGATAACGGATACCATGAACCTTCATGAAGCGGTCTTTGAGATGCTTCAAAGATTCTTCAACTTAGGCATGATGCACCTTTTCCCCTACGTTCAGGAAATGGCGGATATGCTGCCCGATAAAGGGCCGATATTCCTCCGGGACCTTGAACGGATGCGGCATATCTATCTGATCACCACGATGGCGAAAAGAGGGTTCTCTGACTTGCTGCACGATATGGTTGTGTCGGCGGTTGCGAACATAGATGACGACGACGAGCGGCAGCAGCGGCTTGTTATGGAGTGGCTCATCCTTGATGAGCTGCATATCCATCGTCCGGAGATTGCGCGGCTGAAAAAGGAATTACCTGAACTCTACGCCATGCACAAAAACTTTTTTGACGAAGTGCTGCGCACCCATAATCCGGAAAAGCTGATACGGGAACGGGACACCATGATGCGCAAATTAAAGGCCCGTAACCCGGATTGGATCGATGACGACGATGAAAAACCCGAACCGGTGCGCCGGGCCGACCCCAAGATCGGCCGCAACGACCCCTGTCCCTGCGGTTCGGGAAAAAAATACAAAAGATGCTGCGGCGCCTGATCCTCCCGCCGCCGCGAATATCAAGCCTCCGGAAACAGCATGTTTTCCGCAAAGGCTTCCATAAAAGCGGGGTCCTTCGCTAATTCAACCGTTACGCCCTTGGCAGCTATATCCTGACACCGCCCCGGAAAGGCGGGATCAAGGAGCCGCCTGACCGCTCCTTCCAGGCTGGTATTGCCGAGGACGGCGCTTCTGCCCCTGAAACAGCAGGGCAGGAGCCCGGTCCGTATCGCCTTGTCCAGGGCGATGTAAAAGCCGAGGCCCCCGGCGATATAGACCCGTTCCACCCCATCAGGCCCGATCCCCGCCGCCTTGCAGAGTATCCGTATCCCGGAAGCAATGGCGCCCTTGGCAAGCTGAAACTGCCTGACGTCCCCGCGGGTAAGGGTTATCCCCTCCGCTATGGGGAAGGACTCCGCATCTTCGCCGGTAAAAGCGCCGGTCTCGTCTATCACGCCTTCGTCCAGCATAAGGGCCACGGCATCTACCAGGCCGGAACCGCAAACGCCTAAAGGAGGCCCGCCGCCTATGGTCGAAAAAACGAGGGAACCCCCGCGCCTTTCAAGGCGGTTCACCGCCCCGGCTATGCCGCCGGTTCCGCGGGAAATCCCCGCGCCTTCAAGGGCGGGACCCGCGGCGGTGGAACAGCAGAAAAGCCTTCCCCCATGAAAAAGGGCCATTTCGCCGTTGGTGCCTATGTCGACGAGCAGGGACGTCCTGTCCGCCTCCGTCATGCCGGTAACGGCGATCCCGGCGGTTATATCCGCGCCCACAAAGGCGGAAATCGAAGGCAGAAGGCCCACGGTTTCCACCGGCAGACCCAGTCCGGCGCCGGGCAGTTCCTTTGCCTCCAGGAAGACCGGGGTAAAGGGAACGGCGCCCAGAGGGGAAGGATCGGCGTTGACAAAGAGGTGGAGCATGACGGTGTTTCCCGCTACGGCAAGATATTCCTTTCTCTTTAGGTCCCAGGTACGGTCGAAACGGGTAAGCATATCCAGAACCTGGGCATTGATGCGTTCAAAGAGTTCCCCGGTTTTCCCCTCCCGCGCGGCGCTTATACGGCTCATCACATCGGCGCCGTAGATTCGCTGTTCGTTCAGGGCGGAAAGGGTATCAATCCTTTCGCCGGTATCCAGGTCCACAAGCCGGATGAAAACCGTGGTGGTTCCTATATCCAGGGCAAACCCGGCGCGTTGTATGGTTCTCCCGGCAGCAGGCGTACCGCCGGTACCGGCGGAAACATCCGCCCGCGCCGCGGTACCCCCGGCCCGGGGAAGGGCTATCTCCAGGTCCGACGCGGGATACACGGTACAGGAACGCACCAGGCCGGCATCGAAAGGAGCGGCGTTTGCACCGCCGGCAGCCGCGGCAACCCTGCCGCTCAGTATCCGTACCCGGCATTTCCCGCACCATCCCTGGCCGCCGCAGGGAGCGTCCATGCATATTCCCCCGCGCCGCAGAATATCCAGGAGGGATTCGCCCTCCCCGGCCCGGCAGTACCCTTCCCGGCCTTCAATACGGACGATCATGCCAGGCGCCCCCTAGCGGTAGAACCCTTTGCACACTTCAGCAGCGCTGGCCGCGTCGGGCGTATAGGCATCGGCGCCGATTTCATCCGCAAAGCGCTGGGTTACCGGAGCGCCGCCAACCATGATTTTTACGCACTCCCGCAGCCCCGCGCTTTTAATGGCGTCGATGATGGTTTTTTGAACCATCATCGTGGTCGTAAGCAGGGCCGAAAGGCACACCACCTTAGCGCCGGAATGTTTTATCGCGGTAATCACCTTTTCCGCGCCGCAATCAACCCCCAAATCCTCAACCGCGATTCCGTTTCCCTCTATCATCATCTTTACCAGGTTCTTCCCAATGTCGTGGAGGTCTCCCTTCACCGTACAGATGAGGGCCTTTCCTAAGGGTTTAACCCCCGCTTTCTGTAAAACCGGCTTGAGCACCGCCGACGCCTGATTCATGGCCCTGGCGGCTATCAATACTTCGGGAACAAAGACTTCGTTCCGTTTGAATTTCTCACCGATGACGATCATCCCGGCGATGAGCCCCTTGTCCAGTATTTCTTGAGCCGGAACCCCGCCGTCCAAAGCCCGCTGCACCGCCGGGACAATGTCTTTGGATTTGCCCCGTTGCAGGAGGCGGGAAATCTCCGCGAAGTGTGCCGAAAAATCGCTCATAGCTTATCCCCTATTGCGCGCAGGACCTTAATCATCATTAAAGAGGAGCATCGAAAAATAGGTAACCGTATTGAGGCCGTTGTTGTACGCAAGATGAGCGGTCCGGCTTAGGGCGGTTACGTCGATTCCCGCCGCTTCCACCGCGGAGACCGCCCGTTCGGGAAAACGGCAAGGTTCAGGATAGGTACAGGCAGGACAGACACTGCACCCGCCGGCGCCGTAAACAGGATGGGCGCTGAATCGTTCCTTCACGTCAAAGGTAATACGGTTGTGAATCTTCCGGGCCTTCTGCATTCCCGGGGCGTCAAAGGAATCTTCCAGATCGAATTTGGTGGTAAAGACCAGGGCGTATTTCCAGCGGAGTATCGTTGCCCGCTGTTCTTCCAGGGTTCCCACTGCCGGGGGACAGGTCCAGCACGCGTTGTAGCTGCCGCAGATATTGGACGCACAGGTCCGGTACAATTCCGGCGAAAAAACGATCTCCCCCGTCTTGAGCGCCCCCATTTCATGCACCCGCCCTGCCAAAGCCGCCGTAATCGCGGTTTCTGTTTTCATGCCCTACACTATATCCCATAGGGGCGGCGTGTAACAGCGTTTATATGGAGGGATATCCCCCGCGCCGGCGGAGATATCCCCCGTGTGCGGTTATTTAGAAATAAGGTGTAACGGACGGAACAGGGCCGGACCCCTCCGTCGTTTGGAATCGGCGCAGGCTAAAGGAAGTCCCTTACCGCTGCCCGCTCTTGTCCCTCGTTATACAGGTTGAAGGCCCCACCCCGATGCCTCAGCAGATAAACACTCCCGCATTCCTTCAGATATTCCATCCCCGCTATGGTCCCGTATGCCCGGTCAGCAATAATCACGCCGCCTTTCCCAAAACTCTGAACGTTACTGAGCTTCTCTCCCGTCTTCGCATCGGTAAGCCGCATTTCCTTCTAGCCATCCCGGCCTTTCTACCAGCATCCGGCTCTCCCGGCATAGTTTTTCACATAGCCGTCGCAACCAGCGGACTCTTCGAGTCCGGCCACCCTATTACACAGCCGGGGATATAGAGCCTTCTTGGTCAGGTGATAGCGCTCGCTCATGCGTAACAGCGCCGAAGTATTCCTAAAAGATTTTCCTTCGGTCAAATACAGGAAAATGAGTTTCAGAAGATTCTCCGGTGTCTTAATTTCCCGAGCTCGCTGTAAAGCGCCCAGTTCCTTCGCTTTTTCTCTCCACTGCTCCGGTAGTATCGCCGCCATATCTTCGAATGTATAGTTTTCCTCTCTCATGCTCTCAGTTTATCAGATGAGAACTGTTTTGCCAACTGTTTAGGTAAACGCATATGGGAATATCCCCGCCGGGAACCGTTTCATGCCGCCGTACGGTACGGTTTTGCCCCCGGATACTTCATTTTTACCGGGTTGCGCGCTATACTTCCTTGCAGGAGGTTTGTATGAACGCTACCAGTTATCTTGAGACTCTACCCCTCAGCACGATCGCAAAATATCAGGGCGGTCCTCCTAAAGATACGGTCGCTTTTGTGGGATTTCCTCAGCAGCACCCTTCGGACAAGTACAGGATCATCCTGGTAGAGGATCCTTTAGGGGACAATCCAACGGTGATGGAGTTTAAACGGGACGATGTGCTTTACGCGGAAGAGGTCCCTTCAGCGGTTACCGAAGCGGGGGAGGGGGTCCCGCTGATCCGGCTGTGGATACGCCGGGGCGCACGGGGCGTCATCATGGAGCCTTTTGAAGTGCAGGAGCCTATCCGGATGGTGAATAAAGCCGCGGAAACCGGCGTGAAATCCCAGACCCGCTTCCTGGAATCATGACGGCGGCTCCGGGCCGGCCCCGGTATTTTAGCCCCCCAGGGACGGAAGAAGGCGGGTCGCCCGTGATCCGGTGTGCGCTTTGCCCTCACCGGTGCGGCATCCCCGCTGACGGGTCCGGACGCTGCAAGGTCAGGCGGAACCGGAACGGCAGCGGGGATATCCCCTTCTACGGCCATGTTACCGCCCTGGCGGCGGATCCTATCGAAAAAAAAACCCTCTACCACGTGAGGCCCGGCTCGTCCATTCTGTCCCTGGGTTTCGCGGGATGCAACTTGCGGTGTCCCTTCTGCCAGAACTGGCGCATTTCCCAGGAAATTTCCCCGGAAAGCGCCGCCGTGCCAGGGGGCAGGACGGTTTCTCCCGCTGAGGTGATAGCCGCCGCTCAAGCCGGGGGGTTCCGGCAAATCGCCTATACGTATTCGGAGCCGCTGGTTCATGCCGAATTCCTCCTGGACTGCATGGAGCTGGCCCATAGTGCGGGAATCGCCAATGTCCTGGTGAGCAACGGCTGCGTGAACCGGGAACCGGCGGCGGACATCCTTGCCCTGACCGACGCCGCCAATATAGACCTTAAAGCCTTTTCGGAAGCGACCTATTCCCGCGTCCTCGGCGGAGACCTCGCGGCGGTGCTTGCCTTTATCGAAGCGGCCTGCGCCGCCGGCGTTCATGTAGAGATTACCTCCCTCATCGTGCCGGGGCTCAACGACAGCGCGGAAGAAACCGGACGGTGCGCCGCCTTTATCGCCGGCCTTTCCCGGAATATCCCCTGGCACCTTTCGGCCTATCACCCGGCCTATCGGTGGGATGCCCCTCCCACCGACAAGGGCTTCCTCATCCGTACCGTCCTCCGTGCCAGGGAAACCCTCTCGTATGTGTACGCCGGCAACCTAGACGGCGGGGCGCCGGAACTGCACGATACCGCCTGTCCCGCCTGCGGCCGGACGCTGGTCCGACGCCGGGGTTACCGGATCAACACCGATGGGCTGAGGATGCAAGAAGCGGCGGGCCGGCAAGCGTATTTCTGCGCCCATTGCGGAGAAGCGGCGCCTATTGTTTCGGGGGACGTGTCCCGGTAAAAACATCGCCTGCGCCGATGACCGCTCCTGCCGGGGCAAGACAGGAATCGTGTCCTTTCCAGCCGCCGAAGAACAGTCTAGGTATATTTTGTTGCGGGAATTGAGGATACTATTTTTCCAAAAAATGATTCACCCCATCATTCCCACACATCCAATTCCCTGTTTTTGAAAAAATACTTTCTGTCTTTTTCCCCAATCTCGCGAATAACCCGACAGGGTACGCCAAATGCTACAACACGTGCGGGTATATCGTTTGTAACAACGCTTCCCCCTCCTATTACCGAATCATCTCCTATTGTTACTCCGGGTACTATTTGAACACCAGAACCGATCCATACATTCCTGCCTATATGTACCGGTAAATTATACACATAATGATTTTCCCGTAATATCGGCAATATCGGATGGCCGGATGTAGCAATAACTACATTAGGCGCGATCATGCAATAATCGCCTACGTAAATGTGTTCATCATCTACAAAAGTTACATTGAAATTACAATATATGCCTTTGCCAAAATGGACATGGCGGCATCCCCAGTTTGCGTTTAGCGGCGGTTCAATATGGCAGCCTTCTCCTATTTCAGCGAACATTTCTTTCATGATTTCCTGCCGTTTTTCCTGTTCTAATGGCCGGGTGTTATTAAAATCGAATAACTTTTCCATATAAACAAGCTGTGGCCCCATTACCGCGGGGTCATCATAACGATAGGGCAATCCTTTTTCTTTTCGTTCTTTGTGAGTCATAAAATCCTCCTCCGTATAATTTGTCCGTATAATTTGAAAGATAAAAAATTGATGGCGATCCAGAAAGTTGATAAAGGGGTAAGACAACAGGGGCACAAAGAAATACTATTGCAAAAATTGAAGCCGTCAATTCATACGTGATCATGAACGTACGTATCGGGGAATCCTTTCACGGGTTAAAACATGATAAAAGACATGCTGGTCAAGGGATAGAAGGGAACAATTGCCGTTAGCGGGCGCCGAATCCGGGGAGGGGGCGGTTGGCGTTTTGCACGGCCAGGCCCGGTGTCCATTGCAGGCCCAGGGTGAACTGGGCGAAAAGGGGGGCTTGCGGGTCCCCCAGGCTTCCCAGGTCTCCGTATCGAAAGGGGTATACGGGGGCCTCTATTCCCAGAAAAAAGGTTACCGATGACTTCGTATAGGCTCCCGCTATCCCGGCGAATATATCCTTGTAGCGGTACTCAACGGGGGCCAGGGGGATGCTGTAGGTCCACTGCAATTCCTGGTAGCCGCCGTTAAGCCGGAATTTGAGGGGTATGCGGGGCAGCGCGATTTCAACGTCAAGGTTGTACCGTATCCGGCGGTTAGTTACCGGTATCCATTGGGATGTCGCGAGGGTCGAGCTTCGGGTTGTCATGCTGAGGACAATACGGAACAGGGAAGCCCCATAGCCGAGGCTGATTTGGTTGAACGACTGGTGGTGATCCCCCGGCTCGGAAAGGTCCCGCAATATCGGGGTGTCTAACCGGAAGGACGAGAAGATGCCCCACCGGGGAATGCCCAGCCTGAGGAGGAGGGAAACGCCGATGCTTACGTGGCCGGCGTCGGGATTGAACAGGCCCAGGTAGGGGCCCGCTTCTATGCCGATGAAGCCGGTATCCCAGGAAGCGCGGGTAAGGAAGCGGTTCATGGTGATGGAGTCCCGTTCAAAGGCGATGATAAAGCCCAGGGATTGCGAGACGTTCCCGGCGAAGGAAGCCGCGCCCGTGGGGTAATACTCGTTTTGCAGGCGGATGCCTTCGGGAAAGACCCCCTGGGGGCCGGGGAAGAATATCTGGAACCCCGCGGACAGGGCTACGCTGGGGGAGAAGACAAAGACTTCTTCCCCCGCCCGGTTTGCCGCCGCCCCCGGCCCCGCCGCCGCCCCGGACCCCGCCGCCGCCCCGGACTCCGCCGCCGCCCCGGACCCCGCCGCCGCCCCGGACTCCGCCGCCGCCGCCGGCCCTGCCGGCGGCCCTGCCGGCCCGTCCGGGGGTTCCGCCGGCCCGTCCTGACGGCCCGAAAGCGGGAGCGGCTGTTCCTGAAGCAGGATCCGTCTGAGGCTTTCAAGCTCCGCCAGGGCGGCCTCGTGCTCCCCGGAAAGTTCTTCAAAGGCCGTTTCAAGCAGGGGCAGTATCAGGGACCCGGAATAAAACGGGACGATGGTCAGGGCGTCCTCAAACCGCACATACCCGAAGGACTGGGCAAAAAACAGGGTGGGCTGTTCCGTTTTCAGGTCCCACAGGGTTACATCCACCACCGTAACCCCGTCTTTGCGGGTGAGTATCCCGTTGATCAGGTACCGGGGATTGTGCATCAGGTCCGCCGGCGAAAGCATCTCCCGCCTGGGAATGGCGGCGGCCAGGGTATTCGGGGACGGCTGCAGCCTGTACCCGCTGCCCTGAAGGGCGTACTCCAGGTTCGTCCGCATGGCCGCCCCCAGCTTTCGGGTTTCCTCCCTATTAACCCCGCTAAAGGTCATGAACAGGATAGGGATGGGTTCCGCCGCTGCCGTCTGCGCGGGAAGGTGGGGATGGACCATCAGCACATACAGAATCACATGCGGGAAGAAAGGATTTTTTTTTGACCGGCCCGCTGGCCCGCGCTTCTCCGGATGTTCCATAGTTACCAGATTAATTCCCAGCCAATGGAAGTTCCGTCGCCGGAAGCGGTTCCCTGGGAAGCGCCGCCGCCGGCGTCGTCGGACCGGACGATGACCGCGTACCGGGCTTCCCGGTCCCCATAGCGGACCGTAACCGTTTTTTCCCCGGAGCTGGTAAAGGTATGGGGCGCGGCGGTAATCCGGTCCTGCTCAAGGAATACCTCGGTCTGCTCCAGGGCGATCTTCCGGATGTTCCCGCCGGCATGGACCACGAACACCGCCAGGTGGTCCTCGGTTTTGGCAATGGCGTCATTTTTCAGATTGTATTCCCGCCGGACCGGAACGGGAAGGAGGGACGCGCCGTCAAGAAGGACGGCGCCGTCCCCTGTTGTAACGAACAGGGAGGGGCCGGCGATATGCTCACACCCCCCAAGAAGGGACAGGGCCGCCAGAATAAAACCCGCCGCTATTTTTCGCCGCCCCGCGCCCATACCCGCTCCCGGTTATCCCCGCGTCAAAACCGCATTAATCGTGGAATTCGAGTTCAACATCGTATTCCACGGTGGAACCTGCTCCAATCCGCAGCCGTATCATCCCGCCTTCGCCGTTGGTGTCCAGGACATGGTGGTTAATGCCGTTTCTAATGTTCCACTTGCTGCTTTTTGAATCGGAAGTGCCAAACCCGTAATACTGAAAGTTATACCGCAGCCCGGCGTCGATGTCGTTG
>JAITLF010000259.1 GCA_031278025.1 Treponema sp. | reverse complement strand
CTTACCGGCGCGTCCAGGTAATCGAACGCGAAGGTCTGGACATTGCTGGCTACGGTGTGGAGGAAACTTCCCCGTTCCGCGGCGTCGCTTGCGAGTAACAGTTTTCCTGTTTTCTTTACCGACTCGATAATCCTGTCGTAGTTCAGCGGGTTGATGAATCTTAAATCGATGATCTCCGCGGAAAGGCCGAAGCGCGATTCGAGTATTTTGGCGGCCTCTACCGCCTTGTAGAGCGTCGCGCCCAGGGTAGCGATGGTGATGTCCTTTCCCTGCCTGCGCACGGCAGGTTCCCCTTCCGGCGTTTCGTAGTAGCCTTCGGGAACGCCGCCCTTTTCAAACTGCTCGCTCACGTCGTAGAGGAGCTGGCTTTCAAAGAAGATGACCGGGTCCGTCCCCCGCAGCGCCAGGTTGAGCATACCTTTGGCGTCACAGGGAGTCGCCGGGAAGTACGCCTTGAGTCCGGGAATATGCGCGACCAGGGCCGCCCAGTCCTGGCTGTGCTGTGCGCCGTATTTGTTGCCCACGGATACGCGGACCACCAGGGGCATCTTGAGGATACCCGCCGACATTGCCTGCCATTTGGAAACCTGGTTGAAGATCTCGTCGCCGGCGCGGCCCATAAAGTCGCAGTACATCAGTTCCACCACCGCACGGCCGCCCGAAAGCGCGTAGCCCACCCCCGCGCCGACAATGGCCCCTTCGGAGATGGGGCTGTTGAAGAGCCGGTTGTAGGGCAGCAGTTCTGTCAGGCCCCGGTAGACCGCGAAGGCGCCGCCCCAGTCGCGGTTTTCCTCGCCCCAGGCGGCCATGGTGGGGTCAATGGCGAAGCGGTGGACCATTGCCTCGAACAGGGCGTCCCGGTACTGGAAGGCCTTGTTCTTGGAAACCGGTTTTCCCTCCGCGTCAAAGCCGTAGCGCGCCTTGCCGGCAAGGGCCTTTACCCGAGGACTTTCCGCAACGGGCTGGGACAGTTCCGGCGCGCGGTCGTCGAATTTTTCCGCCTTGCCGTTGCTGAACATCACCTGTTCGATGAACGCGCCGTCGAGCCGGGGGGAAATTTCGTCGTTGACGGCAAGCTTTACCACTTCCAGGAGTTTTCCCGCCGCCTTCTTCCGGAGCTGTTCCAGCTCGTCTTTTGAGGCGACAGCGTTCGCTGTCAGATAGTTTTCGTACTCAACGATGGAATCGGCCTCCTGCCAGAGCTTGACTTCATCCGGGGTGCGGTAACTGGAAGCGTCCGAAGGCGAGTGGCCCGAGATACGGTAGGTAAGGGTGTCGAGGAGTACGGGGCCCTTTCCCGCGAGCAGTAATTCCTTCTTGCGGGCCACCGCGTCCGCCACCGCCAGGGGGTTGTAGCCGTCCACCCGTTCGCTGTGCATGTTGTCGGGGTTCACGCCCGCGCCGACCCGCGCCATAAAGCCGTAGCCCATAGTTTCACCGGCGGTCTGTCCGCCCATGCCGTAAAAGTTGTTGAAGAAATTGAAAAGTATGGGCGGCGCTCCCCCGGCCTCTTTGGGCCAGAGGGTGTGGTACTGATCCATAGCGGCCATCATCATGGCCTCCCAGACAGGCCCGCAGCCCATGGACGCGTCGCCTATGTTGGCGATTACGATGCCGCTCTTTTTGTTGATCCGCTTGTAGAGCGCCGCACCCGTGGCGATGTCCGCCGAACCGCCGACAATGGCATTGTTGGGCATGGAACCGAAGGGCGTAAAAAATGCGTGCATGGAACCGCCCAGGCCCCGGGTAAAGCCGGCTTTCCGGGCAAAAATTTCGGCCAGGGTTCCGTAAAGCACAAAATTTTCGGCAAGGTCCGCGATACCCTGGTACGGTATCTTCTCCGCCACGGCAAGGGTTTCCCCCCCCAGAAAATTTTTCATAATACCTTCAAGCTCTTTTTCTCCCGAGGCCCCGGCCCGCGAAAGCTGCCAGAGCGCGGAATAACACTTGGCCAGAATCTCCCCGTGGCTGCGGTGGCTCCCGAAGATAAAGTCGTCCGTAGTCAAGTTTACCGCCTGGCCTACCGCCGAGGCTTCCTGCCCCATGGAAAGATGGGCCGGTCCCTTGTGGTTATACTCGATGCTGTTATATGTTCCCTGGGTTTTAAAAGCGTTAAGCATATTTTCAAATTCGCGGATCGTTACCATGTCGTAAAAAATACGGATCAGTTTTTCCTTTCCGTAGAGTTTTAACTCGTTTTTAATATCGCTTTTGTATTGATTAACCGGAATATCCTTTATCTTGAGAATATCCGGTTTCCGTACCGCTTTTGGGTCAACCAACTGTGACTTGGGCATTTTCTTTCTCCTCCAATTAGTAGTAAATATATTAATACGAACGTATCCGGCGTAAACGCCGGACCGGGCTATCCGCAAACCCGCCATGGATGGCGGTTGTATTAATGCCACGATCCCTTGCGCGCACTTCGTGTCCAAATGTGCGGCTTTTTAAAGCTGCCATCTGTCAGCTAAAGCTGCCATCTGTCAGCTAAAGCTGCCAGACCGCGTCCCTTATCACCTCGCAGACTGTGGGGTGGGGGAAGATAAGCTGTTTTACATCCTCTACCCGCAGTTCCTGTTCGATAAGGGCCGCGCCGCCCCAAATAAACTCGGGCGAATACGCTCCCACCGCGTGAATACCGAGTATCCGCCGGGTTTCCGCGGAGGCAATCACCTTTACCGCGCCCGGCGCCTGAAAGGTATTTTCCGCGACAAAGCGGCCGGAGAATACCAGCGGCAGGCTTGCCTTGACTATGGCCACCCCCTTCGCCGCGGCCTCCTGCTCGGAGATACCCACGCCGGCCGCTTCGGTAAGGCCGTACACCGCCCAGGGGACGGCGCTGCCCCGCCAGACATTGGCGACTGCCGCCTTGCCATCAAGCGCGGCGGCAATATCGGCCACGGCGACTTCCGCCATGCGGTAGGCGGAGTGGGCCAAAAGGCTTTTGCCGGTAAGGTCCCCGGCAGCCCAGATACCCGGAATATTCGTCCGCTGCCTGTCGTCGGTACTGACGCCTTTTGGCCCGGTGTCCACACCGGCAACCTCCGCGCCCCAGCCGCCTGTTACCGGACGGCGGCCCACCGCCATCAGTACCAGATCCGCCTCAACCCTGCCGGGTTTGCCGTCCTTTTCGGTGTAGCAGACGGCCGCGCCCTCGATTCTTTCAACCTTGCAGCCAAGCTTAAACCCGACCGGCGCCATTGCCTTCCGCAGCAGCGGGGCAAGTTCCCGGTCCATAAAGGGGACAATCTCGTCCATCATCTCCAGTACCGTTACTTCCGTCCCCAGGGCGGAGAAAAGTCCGGCAAATTCCACGCCTATGACCCCGCCGCCGATTATGGCGAGTTTCTTGGGAACTTCGGGCGTTGAAAGAAGGCCGGTGGAATCTACCACGCGGGGATTATCCTTCGCGCCGGGGATGGGGGGCATGACGGGCGCGGAACCGGTGGAAACAAGAATCGTTTTAGCCTCGTATTCTTCGGCCTTCCCGTCCGCGAAAACTTTTACCTTCGCACCCTTTTCCCCGGAGGCCGTCGAGACAATCTCCCCACGGCCGTTTACCACTTCCACGCCGAAGCGTTTCATCCGGGCGGCGACGCCGGCGCGCAGTTTTTCCGTTACCTCGGTTTTCCAGGCCAGAATTTTGGGCCAGTCGTAGCTTGTTTCTTTCGCCGTTACCCCGAATTTCCCCGCCTCTTTCGCGTGGACGTATAGCTTCGCCGAATTAAGCAACGTTTTTGTGGGAATGCAGCCGACATTCAGGCAGGTTCCGCCCAGATGTTGTTCCTCGATGAGCAGCGTTTTCTTCTTTTCGTGTCCCAGCCGTTCCGCCGCGAGGTATCCCCCCGGCCCGGCCCCTATGATTATGGTATCGTACATTGGTTACTCCTATACTGCTAACAGTAAATCTATTTCCGCCACGGCTTCTCCCAGGGCTTTGAGGAAACGCGCCGCCGGAGCGCCGTCCACTACCTGGTGATTGATGGTCAGGCTGAATCCTATGTGCGGCTCGAAGTTGAACCCTTCGCAGCCGTCATCACACTTTGACTTTACCGGCTTTAGCTCGATTCCCGCAACGCCGAGGATGGCCACTTCCGGGGCGTTTATCACCGGGGTAAAGCTGGAAACCCCAAGGCTCCCCAGGTTAGTCACCGTAAAGGTTGAACCGCTGATCTCGCCGGGACCTATGTTCCCCGCCTGGCACGCGGCGGCCAGGCGTTTTGCCTCGGCAGAAATTTGGGTTAGGCTCAGGACATTCGCGTTCCTGATAACCGGCACCATAAGGCCCCTGGGCGTATCCACCGCCATGCCCAGGTGAACGCGCTCAAAGGTCCGCAGGGTGTCGCCTATCTTGTGAGCGTTCATAAACGGGAACCGGGGAATGACGCGGGAAACCGCGTAAAGGATGAGGTCGTTTACCGTTACTTTGGATAGCCCGGCCGCGCCGATGAAGCCCTCCGGGGAGGCGGTCTTTATGCGTTCCCGCAGTTCCTGCATACGCGAGGCCGGGGCGCTTGCGTTCAGGGTGAACTGGGCCATACTCGCGAGGGAGTTGAGCATACGGTCCGAGATGAGCTTCCGTATGCCCTTGATCGGCGTATCGGTAATTGCCCCTTCGCCGGAAACCGCCGGACCGGCCGCCGCAACCGGAACAGCCGGGGCCGCCGTCATATCCGCCGCCGTAACCCGGCCGCCCAGACCGGAACCGGACGCCGGGACAACGCCGCCGGCCAGGGCCGCCGCCTTCGCCGCCGCGCTCAGGCCGGGCCGGGTTTGCGGCGCGGCCGCCACATCCCGCTCGATGATCCTGCCGCCCGGCCCCGTCCCGGCAATGCCCGTCAGGGAAGCGCCTTCTTTGGCGGCCAGGTTCCGCGCCCTCGGGGAAGCCGCCGCGCGTCCGCCGTCCGCCGCCACTTCCGCCGCGCCGCCAACTGTGGCCGCGCCCGTTGCAGCCGCAACGCCAACCGCCGCCGGAACAGCGCCGGACGCCGATTCCGCCGCGCCGTCCACCACAGCCGCGCCTGCGCCGCCGCGCTCAGGCCGGGCCGGGTTTGCAGCGCGGCCGCCACATCCCGCTCGATGATCCTGCCGCCCGGCCCTGTCCCGGCAATGCCCGTCAGGGAAGTGCCTTCTCCGGCGGCCAGATTTCGCGCCCTTGGCGAAATGATGCCTGGCACCGTTTCGCGCGCCGCCGAAACTGCCGTGTCAACAGCCGTGCCGCCGAGGGCCGCCTGCCAGTCTTCACCGGCCGCGCCGATGACCGCGATGGGTTCCAGTACCGGTACGTCGTCTCCGGTTTCCCGGACAATCTTCAGCACCGTGCCTTTTTCCCCGGCCGGAACCTCGAAGGTGGCCTTGTCGGTTTCCACGACACAGACCGGGGTATCCGCCTCTACCGCGTCCCCCTCTTTTACCTTCCATTCGTTGATAATACAGGACTCCACCGTATTCCCCTGCCGGGGCATGATCAAAACAAACGCCATATTACCTCCAATACGTTATATTACAATGCACTGTCAACAAGTTAAGATTTTCACCCCCTTCGTTTCCGGTGATCGGGGGGCGTTGCGGGGGGCTGGCCCCCCGCAGAGGGGGTAGCGTAAGACTTGCCGCCCGGCGTCAAGTCTTTTAGGAGTTTTGCAAAGCAAAACTCCACACCCAATGCGGCAAGGCTGAAGCGCAGGGGGAGACTTCCCCCCTCTGACCAGGAATACAAGAATCACAACGTTACCGCCTCCGCCGCTGTCCTGGCCCTGCGTACCCGGATGCCCGCCGCTTCGAGTTCCGCAGAGGCATCGCCGTCCAGGTATTCGTCGGTGAGGATCAGATCCACTTCGGAGAGGGGAAGCACATTGGCAAAACCCATGCGGCCGTATTTGCTTGAATCCGCGGTGAGGATCGTGGTTCCGGCGTGGGCCCTCATAGCCTTGACGATCTCCGCCCCTTCCATAAGGTGGGTGGTCATGCCGTGTTCCAGGGTAAAACCGTCGGTTCCCACAAAAGCGAGCCGCACATTGAGGCGGGAAATGGTCTCAAGCGCGATAGGCCCCACAAGCGATTCGGTGGGCCGCCGGAATTCGCCGCCGGTCCTGGTTATCTGCAGATTGGGGTTAATTCGGGCATAGGAAAATACCAGGGTCGAGTTGGTGACGATGTGAACATCCCGCTTTCCGGCCAAATACCGGGCGATGAGCGCCGTGGTTGTCCCGGCCTCGATCATGATCACATCGCCGTCGTTCACAAGCTCCGCCGCAGCCCGGGCAATGGTGTTCTTGCGTTCGGGAAATATGCGCTGCCGTTCCAGAATGTTCCGGTGCAGGGCCGGCGCGGCGCCCCCCCGGGTGCGGTTTATCCAGCCCTTTTCTTCCAGCAGCTTTAGATCCCCCCGGATAGTCACCTCCGAATAGCCAAGTTCCTTCGCAAGATTCGTCACAGATACCGCGCCGTCTTCCGAGAGCCTGTCGATGATCGCCCGTTCCCGGGTATTAAGTTCCAGGGTCACTTATACACCTTTTCGAAATGCTTTCGATATACTTATGATATAGCATATTATAAAAGAAAATGCAAGGGTTTTCGGTGATATTTCGGGATAAACCCATAAATAAAACAAAGGGTTGCCCTGTCCCCCGGGCAGCCCTAAATGTATACTTTTCTATATAATTCAACAAATTTTACGCCCAATTGTACATTGGGAATGGAGCGTTCTCCAGCTATACTGGGCGCGGAATGACTTGGGAGACAATATGAAGTGCTTTGCGCGTAAAATCGCAAAAGATTGAGCCTGTCCCAAAACTAATTGACTGTGCGCTCACGTTCCCGGCATAGCCGGGGGCACGGTTTTGGGACAGGCTCGTACAGTTTTTCAGGCTTTCAGCCTTGCAAAACCGCGAATTTCAAGGCTGCTTTCCCAAAACTGAAGTTTTGGGAAAGCCTTGATTGAAAGAAAGTATTTATCGTTGAAGACTTGGTGTGCGCGGCTGGTGAGGAAGAAGTTTCGTTTTTCAAAAACGGAACAGATGCACAAGATTGTTGTCGGCCTAATAATAAATGTCTGGTTTTTGGGGAGAGTGTGCCTGATACAATAATTTTAGAACATCACCGAAAATTTTTTGGTAATAGCGGCTGTTCCAAAACCACGGTTTTTCATTTTTTTCACTTTTTTCCCCATCCGATTAAAGCAAAACGGCGAGTCAATCCCCTATATACAGTATGAGATTGAAAAGAATTTTGGCGCAAGGTGTCTGGTACGAGGTAAGGACGGCGGTCAATAACCGCGAGATGCTCTTCCGGCTGCGGCCATCTTTTTCCGGGTGCTCCGCGAGACGCGGGAGCTTTTCGCCTTCGAGATTCGCGGGCTCGCTCTTGAAGGCGAATGGGTATCGGTCTACATCAGGCCAGCCGACGGGTTCCGGTTGCCGCAACTAATGCAGTGGATGAAGCAAACGTTCGCGGCGCGGTTCAACGTATGGGCGGGGAGGACGGGGCACATCTGGGGTGACCGGTACTGGTCGCGGGTAGTGGCTGGGGAGCCGCCGGAGTGG
>JAITLF010000258.1 GCA_031278025.1 Treponema sp. | reverse complement strand
GCCGCTTCCGCCTCCGCCAGAAGCTGATCCCCGGAGAGCATGTGCAGATAAAGCACATGGGAGGGGTCCATAAACGAGACGGCCGTTTCAATTTCCTCCCACTCGGGCTTTACCGCTCTGATTGCGTACTGCGCCTTGGGTTTTATCGGGCTTATGATAAAGTGGCCCTGGATGTCGCTTGAAGCCTGATATTTTCCGTTTACATAAATATGGGCGTTGGACACCGGACGGTTATCCCTGTCGTAGATCATGCCGTACAGCGCCTGGGACTTGTGTTTTGTTTTTGGTCCCGAGGCGCAGGAACACAGTAACACTACCGCACTGATAATTAAAAAACACCGACATTTTTTCAAACGAGACTTTTTCATTTAACGATTAACTCCTTCTGCCGAATCTGCATTGACCGGAAAACCTTCCGGCATATCCGTAATTACGGTGATCTTGCCGCTTTCCCTTTCCTTGAAATACCGGCGCTCAATGCCCGCCGAATCCCGGATAAAACCCAAAAGCTGCCATCCCTCCGTGTTTGGTTCGCCGGTTTTGCCGTCTGTCCCGCCGCCCGGTTCATCTGCCGGATCGGGGACGCTGTCCGGCGGTCCGGTGTTTGTCCCGGGGAGGGGCAGGCCGGGGCCGCGGGCACGAACGTGAACGCTTTCCGCGTCTCCCGCGTTTTCCCGGACGGCGCGGTAAAAGGCCTCGGCTATTTCTCCGGGCGGCACGGGATCTGCCGATAAACCCGGGCGCGATCCTTCTGAAACAGCCGTGATTTTTAGAGGTTTACCATGCTCACCGATTGAATAAGCAGTGACTGTTTCCGGATGAAAGACCGCGCCCGGGAATTCGCCGGCATTAAAAGCCGGATGCCACCGGGCGGCAAACAAAAGCATGACAAGGGCGGGCAGCGCCGGGGGGACAAGACGGATTATAACACTAAAACATTTAATCAGTTTAACGGAAATACTACTCATACTTGAACCTCATGACAATGTCCGACTCACGGGAACCGGGAACGGCGCGTATGCTGAGATAATTTACCGGACGGCGTCCGCGTCCGGATAATTCCGCGAGAAACTCAAAAAATTTAACGGTCTCGCAGCGAAGCGTCAGTTCCGCCAGCCCGTCCCCCTCTTTGCCGCCGAAGCGCAGGCGTTCCCCCCGGATACCGGCCGCCCTGAGCAATTCCCGAATCGTCTCTATCCCCGTCTCCGGCCCGGACTCGTTAGAGTCCGAGGACTCCCCGAAGTCCGGGGACTGAAGCCTGGGAGGGGATTCCCGCAGCGAATCAAGATAAGCCGCAAGTTCCGCCAGGCGGGTCTTATCGACCGGGCCAAGGGCGGCAATACGGTCCTGATACTCCGCGGAGGAGCTTAACGCTCCTTTTAACTTCAGTCCCCGGGCTGCGAGAAGCCAGAGAAAGAGGAGTGAAAAGACGATGGCGCAAAACAGTTTTACTGTTTTGCGGGTGTTTCCCGCGTTATTCATGCCGTATCCTCCCTGAAACGGAAAACTGTTCCCGATCCGCCTGCGAGGGCATGGTCTGGTGAAGGGTGATGCCGGTAAAACAGGGAGACTGTTCCAGTTCCCTGATCAGGCGGAGCGCGTCCCGGCCTTCGGCCTCAAGGCTGAATTTTTCCCCCTGAATGGCGATCGAGTGAATCCGCGCCCCCCGTATACATCTATAGATTTCCGCGATAAGGGCATAGGGATCCGGAAAGTCCGTGCCGTCAGCGCCGGGGCCGGGATCGGGATTTTCAAGGGCCGCGATTTCCGCAAGAAGCGTTTCGCTTTCATCATGCCGGGCTTTCCGTTCATCATAGGTCCGCTTGAGAAGGACGGCGTTGTTTTCCGCCTTTGTCGTTACAATCGCCAGCGAGAGAAACAGGAAAAGCCCGTAAAAAACCGGGAGAAACGCGGCCGCTTTTTTCACGCTTTTACCGGGGAAAGCTGCCTTTGTTTTTTTTCCGCGAAAAACCGCGCATCTGCGTATATTGATTTTATCGCGGAGATCGCCCGCACCGATGATCCGGTTGTCCGTATAGTACCGTTTAAGCTTTTGGACATAATCATCCGTCTCGTCCGTATCCTTCAAAATTATCAGTACCGGCCCCAGTTTTTCCGTTCCCGTTTTGGCCCGGATGTTCTCGATAAAATCGAAGGGAGGACACGCGCCCCTTCTCCCGATTGTGGAATATTCCGCGAGTTCTTCTCCCGCAAAAAAGGCGGCGTCGATCCAGTCCGGTGTGACGAGCAAAACCAAATCGCTTTCCTTTCCGGCGTACTTTTTTCCGGCAAGGAGCAAGGCCGGACCCGGGATAACAGGCCCGCGTTTTTCCCGGTACCGCAGGCCGGTTTCAGGTTCCGCGGTAAAAACCACCAGGGGCCAAATTTTTTCCGCCCTTTCCTTCCGGCTTCGGGGAAGCGGGAGGCATTCTATATCGGCGTTATCCGTGTTTCCCGGATAACGCGGCCTTATTTCCCGGCGCACCGTTTTTTCGCGTTGTTTCCGCGACAGCCGGGGAAGGCGCAGAATATCCGTTTGTACTTCCAGGGAAGACAGTAAAACCGCCGGTTTATTCCCCGGCATCATGGTGGAAACCGGTTTGCCTAAAGGCGCGGCATTGTTTACAAGCAGCATTATAAGTACCTCTGTTCAATAATTTGGTATTCGATTTCGGCTCCCGCCGGCAGCGGGGCACGGGAATCTGTTTCAGAAAAACCGGAATCGTATTCCGGGGGAAGACCGCAGAGTACGGTTCTGAGTGTTTTATTCACGCCGGTAACGGTTATCTCCCAGAACCAGGTAACGGATCCCAGGTAATGCAAAAGCAGATTATCGGGCGCGATGCCTAAAATCAGGGGTATGTCGTCACGAGAGATTCCTTCTCCCTCGCGGCGGGCAAGAATTTCCGAAAGCCGGCCCTCGGGCGAACCGATGCCGTAATCGGGATAGGCCAGAAGTTCACGCAGAAGATCCGGATCGACGTGATTTATGTTTATTAGGGGTTCGGCGTTCACAAAGGGGAAAAATTCTCCGTAGTTTATTCCAAAAAACATACGTAAATCCCCCGGCGCGGCGATCCGACGGTCAAGGAGCAGCGTTTCTATCGTACCCCGCAGACTTTCCGCGGCTTCGTCCGAACCGGTAAGAGAACGGGCAAGGCTGCGCGCGGCGAATTCATCCAGCAGGTTTATATTCGCCCAGCCGTAACAGGAAAAGTACCTGTCAAGGTTTGCCGGGATAAAGAATTCTTCGTATGCGGAAAGTGAAAGGAAAAGCCCGTAATCTTCACGGTACTGCTGCAGATCGGCGGAAGTTTTTCCGGACATGAAAAGCAGGGCAAGCGCGGTTTTGTCAAAGATGTTCTTCCTCGTAAAGTTGAGATTTATCCGATCCGAAATGGGGTTGATGTTTACCGTATAATTGTCCTGTGTTTTTTCATGCCAGGTCCAGACCGGATCGGCAAAACATTGAACACCGGGGCTGGGATCATTCCGTATGGCGTCAATTACCTGCGCGGTAATCCCGTTTAATTCAATAGAAATACTGTTATCATGCTGAAAGCGAAGTACGGTCTGAACTCCCGAATGTAGATAAAGCCCAATTCCCAGAACAAGGGCGGAGAGGAGAACGAGCATGAAAAGAAAATAAACCGACGCATATCCGCCGTCGCCTTCCGCCGGCGAAAATTTTGTCCGGGGCGCCGGGACACCCTGCCGCGTTATAAAACTATCCATAGAAACCCCGCTTTACCGGAAACGCCGCAAAAGGCGCCAATGTATAAAACGATTCGTTCCGGTATTCAAAATTGAGTTTTAGCGCCAGCGGGCGGCCTTCGTCATCGCGGAACACCTCGACATTTCTGACCGTCAGGGCTTTGGGGGCGCGGCAGTACTCCGGTCCCTCCCCGCCGCCGCCGCTTTCCAGGACAAGGCGGTTTTCCCGGTCAACGGAAAGGCGCAGAAATCCTTCCCTCGCGCCGCCGTAATAGGGTATCTCCAGAACCGCGCCGGCAAGGTCCCGCCCTCCCCGGGAAAAATCGGAGACCGTAACGGTTCTCTCCCAATAGGGGATGACCACTTTCCCCGCCTTATCCCGAATCGTTTTATCAAACACAAGAAAATCCCGCAGGAAAATCAGGGTTTCCCGTGACCGGGCGGTGTTTGTGGTAACGCCGGACAGGAGCGGGAGAATCAGGGAGAGGAGCAACGTAACCACGGCGATTGCCGGAAGTGTTTCCGCAAGCGTAAGGCCCCTGTCGTCAAAAACCGCGCCGGCCGGTACTTTGCCGGGGAAAACAGTATTACTGTTTTTCATTGATTTAACGATCGTCGATTTAACGATCATTGATTTACCGATCATTTGATGTCCGTCCTTTCCCCGTCAATACGGTTCCGTTCTTCGATTAACCGGCCGGTATGTTCCGTCAACTCCGTCAAAACACGCTTTCGGACGGCTTGCGAATTCGCCGCGATACCGAAGATTATTCCGCAGATAAACAGGCAGAGCAGCGCGTCCGTCAGCGCGAAACCGCGATCCGACTTGTCGTGATCCGGTTTACCGCGCGCCTTCGGATTCGATTCATTCCCAGGAACTGATGTCCGCGTCATTGCCGTCTCCTCCTTCCACGCCGTCTCCGCCAAAAGATCTGACGCCGTACTGGGTATTGTAAAAGCCCGGCTTCCGGTATTCGTAGTCATTTCCCCAGGGATCTTTTGGAATGGGCTTGCTTACATAGGGGCCGTTCCAGAGATCCCCCGCCGAGACGGGCTTTTCCCAAAGGGCCGGAAGCCCCTCCGTTTCCGACGGGTATTCCCCGCAGTCCAGGAAATATGCGTCCAGGGAAACGCAGAAAGTCTCTATCTGGCTCCGGGCGGTGACGACCCTGGCCCGATCCAGATACTTTACCGCCATAAAACCCACCGAGGATGTCAACACCAGCACTATGCCGATGACGATCAGGGTTTCGATAAAAGTCCAGCCGCCCTCGGGATCATGGCGTACCAAATAATCAAGATACTTTTTTTGTGATACCCAAAAAACATTTTTCTTTTTTTTCATCAGTTCCTCCATAAATTAAATTTCAATATATTTTAGAGGGGGGAAGCCTCCCCCCTGGGCCGCACTTCGTTGCGTCCCACCCCATATGGGGTTCCACCCCCGTAACGCCCCCGCCGGGGCCGACCCTCCATATACCGGACAGGTTACAATATGTCCCCGTAAACCGAAAACAAAGGAAGCACAACGGCGAGTACGAAAAATAGAATTACTGTGCCGATAAGGACGATTAACGCCGGTTCAATTAACAGCAAAAAACGGTTCATAAGCCGATCAATTTCCGCCTGAAAATAGGAACGTACCTGGGAAAAGACCTTTTCCGTCTGCCCGGAACTTTCCCCGATGGTCATCCAGCGGCCAAGGCAGGGGGGAAACAGCTTTTCCCCGCGAAAGACCCGGGAAAGATTCACGCCGTTGAGTATTTCCACCCGTGCCTTCCGCAGCGCTTCCCGGTA
>JAITLF010000220.1 GCA_031278025.1 Treponema sp. | reverse complement strand
CAGCGGTAATAGGGTTGAAACATCCTGCCAGCACTGCCAGCAGGAATCCGGCTGCGAAAACACGTCTCGCGTTTTTCATACAAAACCTCCTGAGACTAAGGGAATATAAGGAAATAAAGAGAGAAAGTAGACAGAAAACCCGTACCAGTGGCCGGGGAAATAGAGAAGGGGGAGGGGGTGGTGGCGCTAGAAACGAATGGGGGGGGGGGGTAACTTATTGCCCGTTTTCCGCAACGGGGGGGCCGGCATTTTCAACCTATCAATCATCATTCGCTCCTCTGGTACTAATATACAATGGAATCCCAAAAAAACAATCCCCGGTGCGAAAAAGCCCCGCCTTTGGGGGTTGGGGGGCCGGAGGACTCAGGGTCCGGGGTCCGGGGTCCTTCGGCCCCGTGGGACCCTTCGGCCCCCCGAACCAGCCGAAATTTACGGGGGCGCCATTTTCCCTCCGCTCAAGCGGGGATTTGCCTTTCGCCGCCTGCCTGCCCTTCAGCCCTCTTCTTTTTCCAGCAGCTTCTTGTAGGTCTTCTCGTCCAGGGTGTAGCCGTTGATAAGGACCAGGGCGCCCAGGAGGATCAGGGCGGGGATAGGCCCTATGATGAGTTTGATGGCCGTGATGGCTCTTTCGTTCTGGACCTGGTTTGCGACATAGCCTCCGGCGGAAAGTATCAGGCCGGAGACAAACACCGAAAGGCTGGTTCCCAGTTTAGAGATGAAGGTCCACATGCCGTAGTAGGCTCCCTCTTTCCGCTCGCCGGACTTAACCGCGTCGTATTCGATGGTGTCGGGTACCATGGCGAAGGGCGCCACATAGCCGAAACCTACGCCTATACCGGCATAGATCATGAAGATGAGGAAGAAGACCGGTCCCAGCGCCTGGCCTAAAAAGAAGATGACCATACATGCACTGGAGAGAATCAGGAAGCAGATCTGGTAGGTCCGCTTCTTCCCTATTTTTTTGGATACCACGACCGAAATGGGAATAAAAATCATGGCGGTTACCAGGAGTATCATCATTACCAAGGGGGTGATGTCAGGCCGCCGGTATATGTATTCGGTGTAATAGGCCAGGATGCTCTGGAGGAAGGTCAGGCCCATCATGTTCAGGGCGTAGGTGAGGATAAGCCGCACATAGGGCCGGTTGAGAAACACTTCTTTATAGGTTGAGAAGAACCCCTGGGCGGGAAGATCCGCCTTGGTATGGGGTTTTTCCCTGGTACCTAAGAAGGTGAGGATGGTAGCCAGGGCCATCACCGCCCCCAGGATAAGGCCCATCATGGACCAGCCCAGGCGTTCTGTGGGAAAGAGTTCCGTCAGGGGCAGTACCGCCGCGGCGCCGGTAATCGTGCCGAACACCGCGCAGCCGAAACGGTAGCCGTTTAGGGTACTCCGCTCGTGGTAGTCGTCGGTAAGCTCAGGCGTCAGGGAAGAGTAGGGGACGTTGACCACGGTAGATGCCGTGTTAAGGAGCATCAGCGTCAAGGTTGCCCAGAGGACGAGGATGGCCGGGTTGGCGGTTCCCGGCGCGGAGAAAAAGAGCCACATGGCAAGCATCAGAGGCGCCGCCCCAAAAAGGAGGTAGGGCCGCCTCCTGCCCCAGGGGGACAAGGTACGGTCGGAAATATAGCCCATTACCGGGTCGGTTACCGCATCCCATGCTTTCCCCGCCATGACCGCTATCCCCGCCCATGCCGCCGCAATACCCACGACATCGGTCAGATATTTCAGGCACCAGAACCCCATAAGGGTAAAAAGCATATTACCCCCCAGGTCAAAAATACCAAACCCAAGTTTCTGTTTTACCGTCAGTTTCGCGCTTGCCATGAAAACGCTCCTTTATAAAGGGGGATTCCCTCATGATATGGAGAAATAGTATAGTGATTATACCATGAATGTAAACGGCCGGCATTTTAGAACCATATGGCTGAAAGAATCGGATCCGAAAGTCGTACAGATAATCAACCAGCAGGCCCTGCCCCATAAATTTGAGATCATCGATCTCTCCACCGTGGAAGACATACGCAGGGCCATCAAGGACATGTACGTCCGGGGCGCGGGCCTTATCGGGGCGGCGGCGGCCTACGGCATGTACCTGGCCGCCTGCGAAGCGGGGAAGGGGACCTTTGACCGGGACCTTCTGACTGCGGCGGGGATATTGAAGAACACCCGGCCCACCGCAAGCAACCTGGCCTGGGCTGTGGACGCCATGCTTGCCGCCCTTACCGGCAGGGAGGGGACCAGGGCCCAAAAAGAAGAAGCCGCCCGGCGGGAAGCGGCCTCCATTGCCGATGCGGACGCGGAGTTCTGCCGGAACATCGGACATCATGGACGAGCGGTCATTGAAGCCCTCGCGGAAAAGAAAAAGGGAGAGGCTGTGAATATCCTTACCCACTGCAATGCCGGATGGCTTGCCTTTGTGGACTATGGAACCGCTCTTTCTCCCATTTACGCCGCCTTTGACAAGGGGATCCCGGTTCACGTCTGGGTGGACGAAACCCGCCCCCGGAACCAGGGCGCAAGCCTTACCGCCTGGGAATTAGCCGGCCACGGCGTTCCCCTCGACCTTATCCCCGACAACGCCGGGGGCCACCTGATGCAGCGCGGCATGGTGGACCTGGTCATCACCGGCGCGGATCGGGTTACCCGCCGGGGCGACGCGGCGAACAAGATAGGCACGTACCTAAAGGCGGTGGCGGCAAAGGAAAACGGCGTCCCCTTTTACGTAGCCCTGCCGTCTTCCACCTTTGATTTTACCATGAAGGACGGCGTCCGGGAGATTCCCATTGAAGAGCGGGACCCGGAGGAAGTGCGGTATATAAGCGGGAAAACCCGGTCCGGATCGATAGCATGTGTGCTCATCTGCCCCGAGGCCGTTCCCGCCCGGAACTGGGGGTTTGACGTTACCCCGGCGCGGTACATCACGGGCCTTATCACCGACCGGGGTATCGTGGAACCTTCGGAAGCGGGGATCCTGAAACGCTACCCGGAGGCATCGCTATGAAGGGTACTGCGTCTTCCCGCCCGGAAGAAGGGTACGTCAAATACATTGCGGATCACAAAACCGGCCCGGCAATGGAGCCTCCCCGGTGGAAGGAGCTTAACGAAGCCCGTACCCGGTTGTACGATACGGGCCTTATCGGGGTTTTACCCAACGGCGTGGGCTTTGGTAACGTGAGCGTCAGAGTAGCGGGCCTGGCGGGGGATGAATTCCTCATCAGCGGGACCGCCACCGGGGACAAACGGGTTCTGACCCCGCTGGAATATTGTTTGGTACAGTCCTTCAATATTGAGGAGAACCGGGTAACTACGCTGGGGCCTGTCCGCGCTTCCTCCGAATCCATGTCCCACGGCGCGGTGTACCGTTCCCGCGCTTCCGTGATGTGTGTAATCCACGTTCACAGCAGGAAGATTTTTGACGCCATGATCGCGGGCGGCAGTGTTTCCACTCCCCCGGAAGCAGCCTACGGGACCCCCGAAATGGCCTTAGCCATAGCTTCCCGTGTGGCGGAGCGGAGCGTTGATTGCGGCGTCATGGTTCTTTCAGGCCATGACGAGGGCGTGCTTTCTTACGGCGTATCGGTACAAGATGCGCTGGATCTGATACTGAATCTGTACGATACCTATGCGGGATAACGGGTAAGGAGGCTCAATTATGGCGGTTATTGGCATTATAGGCGGAAGCGGTCTGGATAATCCTGATATTTTATCCAACCCCGAAGACGAAAGGGTAACAACCCCGTATGGCGATCCTTCGGCGCCGTTGAAGCGGGGAACCATAGGCGGCGTGGAGGTAGCCCTGCTGGGCCGTCACGGGCGGGAACATACCATTCCTCCCAGCCAGGTAAACTACCGGGCCAACATCGCCGCCCTCAAGGCCGCCGGTTGTACCCATATCCTGGCAACAACCGCAGTAGGCTCCCTGCGGGAAGAGATAGGCAGGGGAGACCTCGTTGTTATCGATCAATTCATTGATTTTACCAAACAGCGCAAGATGACCTATTCCGAGCAATTTGAGCCTCACACTCCCGTACATACTCCCATGGCGGACCCCTACGACGGCCGGCTTAGGGGCATCCTCATTGAAGCGTGCAAGCGCCTGGGGTGTCGTTTCCACGACCGCGGTACGGTAATTACGATTGAAGGGCCGAGGTTTTCCACCCGGGCGGAATCCCGCATGTTCCGCGCCTGGGGCGCCGACATCATCAACATGTCCATTGCCACGGAAACAGTGCTGGCCAATGAATTGGGCCTTCCCTATGCGGCGGTGGCTATGAGTACCGATTACGATTCCTGGCGGTCCGACGAGGAGCCGGTTACCTGGGAAGCCATAGCCAGGGTGTTCTCCGGCAACGCCGCCACGGTAACCGCCCTGCTGAGGGCGACTATCCCCCGGATCCTCCAGGGGTAACCTCGCAGGGGACTTGTCCCCAGAAGCCCAAGGCCCCCGCAGGTTTGGACGGGCGCGGGTCTTTTACGTTTCCCCCGGATAGGCGAATCCCCATTGGCGGCGGATCTCGTCCATAATCTCCGCGATGACCAGGGATTCGTCCAGGGGCATGATTTCGCTTTCCGTGCGCCCGGTGCGCAGGCAATCCATAACCGCCTCCGCCTCGTAATTATAGCCGTTACCCAGAAAATCGCCCTCCCAATGGTAGGGGGGCCTTCCCGGAAGAACTAGGTCCGCGCTGCGGCAAAACACGAAAGACGGCAGGTGTATGTAGCCTTCGGTCCCATAAATCCACAGATCGTTTACCGTGGTAAGGGCGATAGATGCGCTCACCAGGGCCGTTTGGTGGGGTCCCCAGTACAGAAGGGCGGCGGCTTCCTCGTCAACGCCGGTTTCGCCCATCGTAAGGACGCCGCTGATTTTCTGCGGCCTCGCACCGCCAAAGGCCATGGACGCAAAGGAAACCGGGTAGACCCCGGCATCCAGGAGCGCGCCGCCCCCCAGGTTACTATTCCTAAGCCGGTGTTCCGGCGGCAGGTCGGCCGTAAAGCCAAAGTTCCCCTGGACCATCCGTATTTCTCCCACCTGGCCGCCGGCAATCCATTCCCGCGCCCTGCGGACAGGGGGTACAAAACGCGACCACAGGGCCTCCATAAAAAAGACCTTTTGCCGGCGGGCGCACTCTATCATTTCCGTAAGTTCGGCGGCGTTAAGCGCCGCAGGTTTTTCGCAAAGCACGGCCTTGCCCGCCTTAAATGCCTTGAGCGCAAGTTCCCGGTGGGCTGAATGGGGAACGCCGAGGTAGACTACCTCGGCTTTTGAGTCCTCCAGCATGGCGTCAAAGCTGGCGTAAGCTTTTTCTACGCCGTATTTCGCGGCGAATGCTTCCGCCTTGTCCCTGGAGCGGGACACTACCGCACAGGCCTTAGCCCCTTCCGCGTTTTTCAGCCCCCGGATAAAGGCGTTTGTTATGCCGCCGGTTCCCGCAACGGCCCAGTGTATAGTTTTCTTCATCCTAACGGCCCCTCTAAATTTCCATTTCCCTGCCGCGGTAATCGATAAACCACGCGTTCCCTGCAGGGGTTTTGCGCTCCCCGGTGATAATTTTATAAATGCCCTCCGCCGATTCCTCAGGCTCTATTTGCGCATCATTGCGGCCCATTACGGTATTCATCCTGCCGGGGTGTACCGCGCAGACGGTATAGCGGCTTTCGGTTTTGGCGAAAATCGCGGTAAGTTTGTTTTGCGCCGCCTTGCTGACGGAGTATCCGGGATACCCGGTCCCTGTGTTGGTCATAGACCCCGCTTCCGAGGTAATCGTGATGAACATGCCGCCGTCTTTAATCAAATGATGAAAGTGTTTTATCACGATAGCGGAGCCTGTCACGTTAACTTCCAGTGCGGCGCGCAGATCATCAATGCTCGCCCCGGTGATGGGGCGCGTACGATCGCTGTCGGCCAGTATACCCGCCGCGATTACCAGGGCGTCGAGTTTTCCGCCGTCATTTTCAATTTTTCCCGCCGCCGTTTCCGCCATTGCCTCGCGTGTTACGTCGAGTTCAATCAGCTTGTAGTTCGAAAATTCCTTTGCGGCCTCCGCCGCCGGAGCCGACGGTTTGTTCCGGTACGCGGCATAGACAACATGCCCTTTTGCCGCCGCATATCTTGACAGCACAAGGCCCAGTCCCTGGTTTACGCCAATAACGGCTATTCTCATAAAGAGTTCTCCTTAAAATTAAGAGGTATCCGGCGTCCTGCGCTCCGGACCGGAATCAAGTATAGAAAGATACGACGCCCCGTGTAAAGAATCAGCCCATCTTCCATCAGCCGGGGGGCCCGGGGGGTTCGAACCCCCCCCGGCGGGGCGGCGGGGCGGAGACCTGCGGGCTTTAGCCGTGAAGTCGCGGGCTTTAGCCGTGAAGTCGCGGGCTTTAGCCGCAGACTCGCGGGCTTTAGCCGCGGACTCGCGGGCTTTAGCCGCGGACTCGCGGGCTTTAGCCGTGAAGCCGCAGGCTTTAGCCGCGAAACGCTCGGGTTGTACGCGGGCGCCGTCCGGGTTGGGGTTTATACGCCGCCGCGCATGCGCGCCCCGGCCTATCCTCCGGAGGGCGTTACGAAGGCGGGGGGAGGCTTCCCGTTCCTGAGGATGCCTGGTTCCGGCAGGCTTCAATATAGGGAGTAAGGAGCGCGCGCTTTTCGCCGGGATAGCGCTCGTAGAAGGCGCCGCCCAGGGTAAAACAGGCGAAGCCGCCTGCAGCCGTGCCTTGAACGGCGCATTCCCCCAGGTCCGCCCTGCCCCCCGGCGCGGCGGCTAACTGTTCCGCAAGACTCGCGATGACGCCGCCTGAAAAGTTGTCGCCGCAGCCGGTGGTATCGCCCCGGCGTTCGGGATGGCCAGCCAGTTCCCGGTTGATCTTTTCGCAGACCGGCAGGGAACGCCCTTCTACCGGGGAAAAAATGTCCTTCCCCGATGCGGCGAACCTGACGGGCCGGGAACCATCGGTAAGGATCACCGCCGCGACCCCCTGGGCCAGGAACCACCGCAGGGCCTCCCCGCTCCCCGGAGTTCCCGATGTTTTAAGCGCCTCGTCCTTGTCGGCGATGAGGAGATCGATATGGGGATAGGCGTCGTCATCACGGCCGAGTTTCCATTTTTTACCGGGAAAAGCAGCTTCGCTGCGGAAATCATAGGCCAGGTTTACCACCCGCACCGCGCCCCGATCCCCCGCCCGTTTGAGCAGGGAAGTAAGGCCGTCATGAAGGAGCGGAACCAGGGCCGTTCCCCCAAACGCAACAATGCCGGCGTCAAAAAAGGAATCGTCCAGGTCTTCGGGGGCAAACCGGCTGGCCGCTCCCAGCAGGTTGATGAAGGTCCGCTCGCCGTGGCCGTTGTCGTAGCGGGGGTCGGAAATAACATCCGTCCGGGGTTCTGCCCCTTCTTTCCGCATTAGATGGAACGCTTTGAAGGGGAACCGGGCCAGGGATGCCTCCACAAAATCCCCCGCTTCGCCTGAACCCCGCATGCCATAGTAGCGGACCTCCGCCGCATCTCCCAAAACCTGGGCCGCGTGGGCCAGGGAAACTGCCGAAGGCCCGCCCAGATTACGGGAATCCGGCGGCCCGCCGGTAATTTCCGCCAGAGCCGCTTCGTAGGGTTTGCCGGCAAACCGTTCAAAGTCTTCGGCAAAAACCAGGCGGCCGGGGGTAAGGCCGCCGTCCCCTTCCTTTCGGGACCGCGCCCGCTTAAAGGCGGGCGTGGAAAAATCGCCGCGGGCATACAGAATATCCGCCAGGCAGCATCCTGTTCCATGAATAACCATGTCCCCTCCTTCCCTCTCGCCGTATTGCAGCTTTTGTATAGGCTGCGTTGAAAATCAGTAGGTATCCCCATTTAAGCGCGAAGGGCAGCAAACTTCCAGCCTCATGCCGCGAAGTTCCGGCCCCGGGCCCGGGGATCGGGCTTCCGGCCCCCGATCTGAAACGCCGCCGCATCACGCCGCGAGAAGGCGAAACCGCCGCGCCGTCTTCAGGTTCCGCGTACCCCGCACAAAGGCCGCAATCCCACCGGATTCACGGGCGCCATCGCGGGCCTGCGGCGGCGCGCGGGGGAGCGGTTTCTTCCCGCGCGGTCTGCCCGTGAATGTGTTCCCGTTTAATCTTCGCGCCGGGTTGAGTGCTGCGGAAAACAGGAGCGCCTGATTCCGCTGCCCCCCGGTAATCAAAGGGAACCCGTTCAATTTCACCATAACGGGCCGTATTTCACCGCAGACAACAACTCTTTGATGCCCGCCTTTCCGGACTGCCATGCGGTTTGATTGCTTGCAGGAGCATTACCTCTTCATCCGGCGCTCCTCAAAAAAGCCCCTCAGGGTAACGGCCCCCTGGGGCTGGTTGCTGGTGAAAGCCGCCCCGGAAGCCCGTTACTCCTTCCGGGGGGCTCTTTGATTCACAGGGCCTCCGCGGCAAAACCTGCAGCACTTTGAAAGTGCGGCCATCTTAATTCCTGCCAGATAAGGGCTTGCAGTTTTATTAAGGATTAGCTGAAAGAACGGAATTGGAGAGAGGGCCTGCGCAGCGGTATGGCATATAGCAAGGAAAGGATGGTGGAAAGGAAATGCGAATCAACGGCCTTGATTTGGCCGCGCTGGGGTTTTCCCGTCCGCAGCCTCATGAGACAGGACGGCCCGGGTACGGCCCCAAAGATTTGTTAAAATTGCCTGTATACGGCTATATGAACCGCGTCCGTTCATCCCGGCGGATGGAGACGGAAACGAAGCGGAATTTGGAAGTGATAGACGGGAGCAAGTTCAAAGCGGTGAACAGCAAAGAGCGCAATTTCACCAGGGGGGAAGCTGCAGGACCGGATAGACCGGCTTGAGGCACAAATAGGGACGTATCCGCAGGAGATGGAGGACACCGATGGGAAGGAAAACACTGCGGGAGGGGAAAAGACCACGGCGGAAATCCGGCAGCTGGTAAAGGAATTATCCGGGCGGAAGGAGCGGTATAAAACCTATGAGGAAGATCTTGAGCGGGCCGGAGGGACACAAAAATCACTAACCGACGGGGACAGAGCCGGATAATGACGGCCAACGGCAAGATGGAGGTATGCCACGACGTACAGACGGCGGTGGCCGTTGTCGCCGATGAGGGATACAACCGCGTACAGGATATAGTTGAGAGCATGGCACATGGAGCGGCGCCGCATAGAGCCGGAACGGGTTTTGACGTCGTTAAAAAAGTCGATTATGGGTGGTACGGTTTGGCGAGCGCATTAAACATTCTTAGGGAACAGCCGCCACAGGTTCCCTTACCGCCGGTACTACCGGCACCTGACGGCGGCGGGGCCTGCGGCGTGCAAAACCGGGTTTTTGCACCGCACAAACCCGGGTCCGGCAACACCGGAGCCCCGGCGGGGGGTATCCTTTTTTTAAGGCGCTCCCTGAATTTCCCCCCTCCCTAGACAGCCGCTGCCGGGCCCGGTAGTATGCGGGGACATGAACAATGATGCGTGGGCAGCCCTTCGGGAGGGCTACACAGACCCGGTTAGGGATGTTCTGTGGGGCCATATCTACCTTACCCCCGCTATGGCGGCCTTGATTCATTCCTTTCCCTTTACGCGGCTCTCCCGAATATTCCAACTCGGCCCGGCATACGGGGTTTACCCCGGCGCTACCCATACCCGTGCGTCCCACTCCATCGGGGTCTATCACCTGGCCCGGCGCCTCCTCCTCAACCTGGCGGAACGGGGCGCCGATTCATGGTTCAGCGCCGAAGGGGTCCGTTCCTTCCTGTGCGCCGGGCTCCTTCACGACCTGGGGCATTTCCCCTACACCCACTCCCTCAAGGAACTGCCCCTTATCCCTCACGAGGCCCTTACCGCCGATCTTATCCGCGCCGAACCGGTGAGAAGCCTGGTAGGGGCAACCGGCGCCGATCCCGATATGACCGCCGCCATTGTGGACACCAGGGAAGGCGAAGGCGCGGCTTCCCGCGGCGGCGAGCTGCATTTTTACCGGAAACTCCTCTCCGGCGTCCTTGACCCGGATAAACTGGATTACCTGAATCGGGATGCCCGGTACTGCGGGGTCCCCTACGGCGCTCAGGATGTGGATTACATCTACAGTCGGCTTTACCCCCACCTGGAACGGGGTATAGATATTGAGTCACGGGGCATACCCAGCGTGGAAGCCATCCTGTTTTCTAAGTACCTCATGTACCGGACGGTTTACTGGCACCGGTCCGTCCGTTCCCCCACCGCCATGATCAAGACGGCGGTTCTGGCCGGGCTGCGGGATGGGGTTTTTTCCGAAGAAGCCCTCTACAACCTGGACGACCAGGGGCTTTTCGGCCTTCTGGCGGAAGACATCCATCCCCGGTTCTCCCTTGCCCGGCAGGTCCGGGACGGCCGGTTTTACGCGGCGGTGGCGGAATTCCCCTTTGCGGAATTTCCCTTCGCGGAATTTCCTTTTATTGAAGGGGAACACGGAGGTTTGACGGACATTACAGCCCGTTTCCGTTACGAGGAAGCCCTTGCGGAAAAACTCTCCCGCCTTTCCGGCGGGACGGGAAGGCGGAGGATATATCCGGGGGAACTCATCATTGATATACCTGAGCCGGTTTCCTTTGAGACCGGTCTTTATGTCCGGGACGAGGCGCGGTACTTTACCGAAAGTACCGGGGTCTTTTCGGTGGATGTTGTGGAAGGATTTATCAAATCACTGAGGACTATTCGAATTTTTGTGGACCCGGTTCACGAAAATAGGTTACATTTAAGTGAGCCGGCGGATATTTTGCGTAGCCGCAAAAACCGTCTATGCTGAGGGGGATTCATGTTTACAGAAATTTACAACGCTGTTGAAGATATTGTTTTTGATCACGTTACGGAGATCGGAAATTCTCTGGAAAAAACTAAAAAAGGTGAATTATGTACCTGCCGTCAATGCCGTATTGACACGGCCTGTTATGTGCTAAACCGCATCAAACCGCACTACATTAGTTCTAACCGGGGGGTAGCCCGTGTTGAACAGGCGACCATAGCCCGCCAGCAACAGACAGCGGAAATCGTCAGTTTAATCTATGAAGGCATCCGGCAGGTTAACCACAACCGGCGGCCTTTCATCGACCACGGCTCCAGGAAGGTTGATCCCGAAACGGTTTTGAATACGCCGATTTTCAGCATTCCTATCATCATAGGCCGTGTCTTCAACGGACGTAACTTTGAGCCTTTGCCGGAGGCCGCGGTAGAACTCTTCCAGAACGGGAACCTTGTGGCCATGAAAGGCGCTGCCTGGCAAAATCCCTTCATTATCGTGCCGAATACCGAAGGGACCTTTACCTTTTGGCCCACGTTTATCCCCGCAGAGACAGCCGCGGTCAATAAAATTTTTGATTTCTCCGTTAAAGTTGCGGCGCCCAATCTGGAAACACTGACTCACTTCTTCAAGATTCCGGTTACCAGCGAGATACAGACTACAGACGCGTGCCTTATGAAACGGTCCTTCAAACTGCCTAACCTGTACCTGTTCCCGGAGGGCGGGGAGGACGAATTTTAGCGTCCCCGCAGCTCCGGGATGGAGCAATTCGGGGAGGCGGGACTCGAACCCGCGACGTCTGGTTCCCAAAACCAGTGGCGTAACCACTCGCCAACTCCCCGATTTCCCTACTATACCTAAATCCGCCGTTGCCGTCAATTTCCCTGGCAGGGCCTGAGCATATCCGTACCCCCGATCCTCCGCCGAGAGCCGGGCCGGGAGCTTTTCCAGCCGGTATAAAACTTTTCCAGCCGGTTATAAAACTTTTCCAGCCGGTTATAAAACTTTTCCAGCCGGTTATAAAACTTTTTTAACCGGTTATAAAACTTTTACAGGCGGCGGTAAAACTTTTCCAACCGGTTATAAAACTTTTTTAACCGGTTATAACGGTTTTCTAACCGGCTGCGGGGCCTTACAGGGGGCGGTAAAACTTATATAACCGGTTATAAAACTTTTTTAACCGGTTGGAAAACTTTTACAGGCGGCGGTAAAACTTTTACAGCCGGTTATAAAACTTTTTCAACCG
>JAITLF010000174.1 GCA_031278025.1 Treponema sp. | reverse complement strand
GGCCAGCCGCATAATCTTCCTTAATAACCGGGGTTATCATAGGGGAAACCCGCCGGGGGCAGCAAGGGAACGCGGCGGGGCATCCGGGTCCGGAACTTCAAGACCTCATTTCTGGAACTTCAAGACCTCATTTCTGGAACTTTAAGACCTGGGTCTGAGGTTCAAGACCCCTCTCCCGAAGTTCTGAACCCCGCTCCGCGCTCCGCAAACCCAGTTTTTTTGATCGCGGGCCCGGGCCCGGCGCTGCCGGACCCTTTTCCGCGCGCCCCGGGACCGGGCCTGCGAAGCCCCCGGTCCCGCTTCCTTAAAACGCGCGGGGTGTTCAACGGGCTAAATCGCCGCTGTTCCGGGGAATGGCCTCAAGAAAGGCGGTGAGTTTTTCCGGGGAATCAAAGGCCCCCTGAAAAAGCGAAGGCCCGCCGCCGCCCCGGCCATCCGCGGCTTCCAGGCGGCCCTTGAGCAGGGGCCGCAGGTCGGTTCCCTTTGCCGAACAGAAGGCCGCGAATTTGCCTTCCTTTTCAGAACCCAGGATAAGGATGGCGGGGGACAGTTTTTGAGCCGCCCGGCCTATCCGCAGGGTCTCCTCCATGTCCGCGCCGGGTAAAAGGAAAACGCATACCCGTCCCGGCTCGCAGCTGCCGGCTAAAACCCCGGCTTCCCGGAGTAAGGCTTCCGCCCTGGTATGGGCGGCGGCTTCCTTCAACTCTTTGACCTTTCTTTCAAGCTGATTGGCGCGGTCAGCCAGGGCCAGGACCCCGCTGCCGATCCCGGATACGGGCGTCTTGAGCGCACGGGAGATACGGTCCCCGTTCTGCCTGAGGAGGCGGTAATCCCGGAGCGCCCGGCGGCCTGCCGCAAAGGTGATGCGGGTCATGCCTTTGTACTTTTCCGCATCCAGTATCTTGAGGATGCCGATGGGGCCGGTGGAGGCAAGGTGGGTCCCGCAGCAGGGGGAAAAGTCTTTGCCCTGAATCTCCACTACCCGGATTATGTCTTCCCCCCGGGGCGGCATCTTGCGGAGGGGAAAATCCCTGAGGTTTTCCGGCGGGCAAAGATGGATGATCACCGGAAGGTCCGCCTCGATGGTATCCGCCGCCGCTTCTTCCGCCGCGGTAAGGGCGCCGGGCGTTAGTTCCGGGGCATCCACGTCTATCGTGCAGCTATCCTCGCCCAGATGCATGGACACCGTGGGCTTTCCCGTAAGCTGGAGCAGGGTTCCAGAGAGGAGGTGCTGGGCCGTGTGATGGACCGTAAAATCCCGGCGGCGCGGCGCATCCAGACGGAGTTCCGCCGGGCCCGCGGACAGGCGGGCCGCATCGCGGGCGGAAACAAGGTGAAGTATCTCATCCCCCTCCTCCTGTACGTCCAGAAGCGGGACTCCGTTGATGGTTCCCCGGTCCGCGCCCTGGCCGCCGCCTTCGGGATAGAAGATGGTGGTATCAAGGATGACGGCCATAGCGTCGCCGGCCTTCCTGATTGAGCGGATTTCGGCGGCAAAAGGCGCGGCGGCGGAGTAATCGTAATAGGCGGCGCCGGGGTTCATGCAAACACCTCCCGGGCAAAGGGCATGGCTTCCATCGCGCCTTTACGGGAAACGGCGATAGACGCGGCTTTGCAGGCGGTATTCAGGGCTTCGGCAGCCGGGAGGCCGCAATACCGGGCGGCCAGGAAATAGCCGGTAAACGTGTCCCCCGCGGCGGTGGTATCCACAACCGGCATATCGACAATTTCGCCCTTCTCCCGGACTTTCCCGCATCCGTAGCAGGCCCCCTCTTTCCCGGCGGTAAGGAGGATCTCCGCCTGGGGGAACCTGCTGGTTAGGTTATCAAGGACGCCGGCCAGGGAGCTTGTTGGCGCCGGGCCGCAGGCTCCGAGGGCCGCCCCTTCGATCTCGTTGACAAACAGGATATCCGCCAGTTCCAGGGGCAGGGCTTCGATCGTTTCATCATAGGGCGAAGGGTTAAGGCAAATCTTCAGGCCCCGGTTTTTCGCGGTTTCCATGATTTGCCGGGTATGGGCTATTTCGTTCTGCAGCACGATAAGATCTCCCGGAGTAAACGCCGCCAGAACCCGGCCTATCTCTTCCCGGGTGATAGCGGCGTTGCCGCCGCCGAAAAGCACGATGGAATTCTGACGGTTCTTATCGAGTTGGATGATGGCCTGGCCGGTTTCGCCTTCATAGATAAAAACATGGCGGGTATTGACCCCGTAGGATTCAAGAAGGCTCAGGAGGAACCGTCCGTCCCGGCCTATCTTCCCCGCCATATACACCGGCATCCCGGCTTTTGAAAAGGCGTTTGACAAGGCCTTTGCCAATGCCGCGGCCTGGTTGGCCCCCTTACCCCCGGCGCTCTTCATCAGGGAACCGCTGCTGATGGTTTCTCCCGGACGGACTATGTGATCCACCCCAAAGGTCAGGTCAATATTCAGCGAACCGAATACCAAAATTTTTGTGTCGTACATCATCCTTCGATAGTATACCATCCGGCCTATGGCGGACCAGAGCGGGGGATAGGGGCATCTTTCCCGAATATGTTGATTTACCGGTATGAGTTGCGTTAAATTTGCACCATGTCAGAATCCTCTCCTGTTTTCAAGAGGGGTGATGCGGTCGGGCTTGCGCTGAAAGGCCAGGAGGAACGCCTGGTTGAAGAAATTGGGTCCTGCCTTGAAACAATGCATCCGGAAGAAAACGCCCTGATACAGAAACGTTTTATGGCTCTCCGTTCTTTGGGAGACGCCATCTCCCTGTTTCCCCCGGTACGGGAAGTTCAGACCCTCCGGGGCGCGGTACGGGACGAACGGATGCTGCTGGAGTCCCTGTGCGAATTCGCGCCTTCTTCCCGGCTGCTGCACACTCCCACCCGTATCGTCGCCACCCGGAGCTTTCTTGTCGCCAAGTGCCATGCCTTCTCCCTTCTTTCCTTTTTGGTAGCGGACAAGAAGGATCTGTCTTCCCAGGTCCGGGAGGTTATTTTTTCCATTATTTGTACCCTTATGGCCGAGGAAGTCTATTTTTCCTGCCTTCGGGACCCTGTTTTTTCTTTGAGCATTAAGCGCCGGGTGGCGGACGATCTTATCGCCCTGTGGGAAAGCGGCGCCGATCCCCGGTCGGTTCAGCATCTGCCCGCGTTGGAGGCCCTCTGGACCGCCCGGGACAACGCTCCCCCCAGTTTTGGCACCATGGATGGTTCCAGCGAACTCGTGAGGGTTTCCCTTGATTTAGGCAAGGATTGGCAGGAATTCCTGGTTAACCACCTTGATGATGATGAAACCCGCTGGGCCCTGGAAGAATTTCTGTTTGGGTTGTCTTACGAGGAGATCCTGGAGGTCCGTTCCCGGCTGAGCCGTTTTGGGATTACGGCGGTGGGACACGACGAGGTCCGGTCGTTTTTGGGGAGCTGCCCGGCATATACCATAGCCCGCAATTCCGATCCCCGTGCGGTCTACGATTTTTATATAGACCGCCGGGACGCGGCGGCGTTCAGGCGGCGCATGTCGGCGCCTGGTCCCCGGACGGCCCTGGAAGAGATGTACCTGAAATTCCGCATCGCCCAGGAATAGTAAGGCGGCGGTTGCCGCCTTACGCGAATCGGGCTTGGTTGCCGGCAGCGGCGATCCCTCCTACTTTGTCTCCCCTGCCCAGTTCCATCCCACCTTTTGTCCGCCTGTCTCCCCTCCCCAGTTCCATTCGACCGCTTCTCCGCTTTTCTTCGTGTTGATCTTGACGGGGGCGCTCACCTTTCCATCTTTGAATAACACGACATATACATCATAATCGCTATTCGCCGTCTCAAGCGTTATTTGTTTCTGGTAATTCCCAGCCACAAGCGGAGAACCTGGGATACTATGGGTATACGCGGAATAGGCGGGCGGAGAACCGCCGGCATTTACCAGCGCGTAATACACTTCCGCCGTTCCCTCATACGCTGCGGTGGTAAAGGCTATCACCGGCGTGGTTGAATTCGGGGGTCCCTTAAACACTCCGTCCCTGATTACCAGGGTATTGGGCGCCGGAATTCCCGCCCGTATCTCAAAGCGTACCGCTCCGTTCCCGTTGACCGTCCCATCCCAGGGGCGCTTGCCGGTAAAGTCCGTATTCCCGTTCTGGTCCTCGTCGGTTACCCCGTTACGGATGATCCACACCGGGCCTCCGCCGCTCAGGTCAAATGCCGATTTACCTTCGTCATGAATCGCTGCCCAGTTCGCCGGGTCAGTCAGGTTAAAAGGTACATACTCCAGCTTAAAGGCGGCTGAACCGGAAGTCCCTATCCGGGTTATCCCTGATGTATAACACCCTATCGACCCCAGGGTTATGACATTCCCGGTTTCGGCAGCGGGGGTGAGCAGCACAGCGCCGGTAAGATCGGTCCCCCGGACGATGGTGTGTTTGTTTTTGACCTTCAAGGTGTTTCCGCCGCCATTGGCGGCTATCACTTTCTGAGCCTGTATCAAATCTGCTAACCCGTCGTTCCCTGAACTTCCCTGTTTCACCGTCCAGGTAACCCCCCAGTCAATGGGGAGCAAAGACGCCGGCCCAGGCTTGCCATCGGCGATCTCCGGCGCGGCGGTCTGGGAGGGCGCGGTAAATTCGGTGTCTACGACGATGGGCCACATGGTTACCTTTACTACTGTCCCGTAGCCGTTTATCGTCTCCTCCTGTACGCCCGTAGCTAAAAGGGTAGGCGGATTAGCCTCTATATAGTCATACTTTCCGTCCTTATCCTTCGCTTCCCTGGCATAGTCCCGTTCCCAATGTCCCATCAAAAGCAAAAAATAGTAGGTTTTGTTAAGCATAAGGGAATTAACAATAAGCATCGCATCCTGTTCGCTGTCTTTTTGCCGGCGTACCTCGTCAAAGGCGGCAATCCTCCCGGTCTCCTTATCCACGATGATAAGCTGAACGGTGTTCCGGATGCCTTCCGTTTTTATCCGCGCCGCGTCCGGTCCTGCAACAGAACGGGATACATTATCTTTCCCTACCAGTACATCAACCGTAAAAGAGGAGGGAACTGGTGTTCCCTGCATGGGAGGATCCATTGTTACGGGGTTAAAGCATCCGGCGAATACTATCGCCAGGGCTCCGAAAGTGAAAACGCGGGTCAGTTTTAGATTTTTCATAGACTTCTCCTTAAAGTTGTTTCATCTTAAAGCTGTTTCATATCAAGGATTAAAAGGAACATCCGGAAAGGACCGGGATTGTTCTTTGTCACGACATGCATAATAGGGAGGGGAAAAAGACAACAGGCCGGGCGGCCTGGAGGGGCCGTGTGTTTTTAACCAACCGGACACTGCCACGCTTCTGGGTTTGGTTGCCCTGCAAGTCAAGCGAAATATATTCGATGTCCATTCATACTCCCCTACAGATAGAAAGCTCTCAAAATACGCCCGCTACAATGCCGAGTCTGTGGAAAGTTCATTAATTTGGAGGATTTACCGCTCACGACCATGAGCAGCATAGACCTAGCAGCCTGTTGCACTTGTGGATTTTTTGCATAAACAAGAAAAAATCCCGATAAACGGGCATGCTTTCGGAGTTTGTACGATATAAATATTCATTTTATGAATTGAGGCTGTTCCAAAACTTCAGATTTGGAACAGCCTCACTATTTATACCATTTTAAGCGCAAATCGCAACAAACTCCTAGGAAAAACTAAGTATCTCCGGGGTTAACACGAAAAATCCACAAAGCTCCACAAACTCCCGCCCGGAAAACGTATCTGGGTTCGATGCGCTCACGGCCCTGAAGCCGCCGCACCTCCACAGTTATCTTAATAATCTACTCAACGAAGCAACCAAAATCAAGGGAAATAATCAAATAAATTGGAGGTGATCCAAAACCCGCGCTGGAGTTCCTCACCCCCGGTTGTTCTGTTCCGAGACGAACTCGTCCTGCTCAGATTCCTGATTGTTCTGTTCTGAACAGAATTTATTCACCTAAATCCCTATACAGTGAGGGGTTTGAACAGCCTCAATTTCAATAGAATTGAAAATAGCGAGAATCGCTACGGTGGGCTGGGAGGTTGTGGGGCTTTATGTGAATCGTATGAAGAAATGAGTGATTTCACGCAGATCGAGGCTCCGGCGGCTAAAAACCCGCATGGGAGGTTGCACGGTCTGGGGGTATTCCGGTCTATGGGTACAAAAGGTATACTCATATTCTC
>JAITLF010000150.1 GCA_031278025.1 Treponema sp. | reverse complement strand
TACCGATGAAGGGAAAGATTGTTTATTTGATCTGGATGAAAAGTAAAGAATTGCGAGGTAACACGATAGCTTTAACATTTGGGAATGAAGACAAACGCAAAGAAGCTATGGAGTTTTTTATCAGGGATTTGCAAACTGCGCCCGATTCTTTTATCAAGGCCCTCTCCGGGAAAATCTATGCCAAAGAATCGATAGAGGGCGCTGCCGAATTCAAGGAATACCTTTTCCCAAAAAGCCCTCCGAAAAACTAATTTCCGGTAGGGCATTAACAGCATCACGGCGCAGCTTGTCGGTCACTTGTGCGTATTTTGCCACTTACTTTATGTTTTTATGTCCGAGCAGTTTTGCCACGGTATATATATCAGCGCCGTTTTCAAGTTCCCAGGTGGCAAAGGTTCTTCTGGCGGTATGTCACCCAATAGGTTTATTTATCTTTGCATTTGCGGCCCATTTTATACGATACCTGTTTGTTTGAGAGTTAGGTCCCGGCCAGTAGAGGTATCTTGCCGGTTTTCTCTCTCATGATTTCCCGCCCTTTGCCCGGAATTTGCCGGTTTTTGCCCATAAATCAGGCTTTTATAGGGTTTTGAAGCCATTTGAAGGGGTTTTAACGCCAGTACCGGGACTCGCAGTTTCTCTCGATTTTCTCGCAATTTTTCGCATTCTATTTTTGGAATTTTCGGCGGCCTTTTTTCGCTAATTCTTTACAGTATATAGACTTACGGCATCGCGGGGGCTCCCCGTGAAATTCCAATTTTCCATGACCCCCCGCCCCCGTCATCTGGGTGAATGGTGGGAACCTGGTCTGGGGTACGGCGCGGTTATTAGAGACAATACCAGTACCGGTGCCACCAGCGTCAGCGGCGGCGCCGGCATTGATGGCGCGGGCTACGGCGCCGGCAGCGCCACCGCCGGCGGGGTGTTTGTGGCCGGCGGCACGTTCACCATGCAGTTCGGCGCGGCTATCAGCGGCAACGGCGGCACCGGCGGCACCGGCGGCGCCGGCGGCGGCGGCTACGGTGTCGGCGGGGTGTTTGTGGGCCCCGGCAGCCCCGGCGGCGGCGGGAGCGGCGGCAAGGGCGCCGTCGCCAGTAGCCCCGACACCCCCGTGGACTCCCAAAACGGCGGCGCGACGGCATCGGCGGTACCCGCGTCTTCAAGGGAGCCAACGCGATTATCATCAACAATACGGGCTACGGCGCCGCCGCCTACGACGGGGCGTTTGCGTCCAACAACTAGGCGGTGCGGTTTCAGGCGGCGCTCCCAGCGGCGGCGTTTTAGAGCGGGGCCTGGGGCGTGTAAACCAGGGTTTGCGCAGTGCAAAAGTGTTTTTCCGCTGCGCAAACCTGGGTCCGTCCGCACTCCGCGGGTAGCCGCCCCGGACCTCGCGGGGCTCCGCCCCGCCACCCCGCCGGGGGGTAGCCCGCAACCATGTGCGGGCCTATCATTGGCTATGGAGTGGGTAAACCTGTTTAACCCTGACCGGGAAGCGGTCCTGATACGCCGGCCTAACCGGTTCCTCATCATTGCCGCCGATGGCAAAGAGGAACTGCGCTGCCACTGCCCGAATCCGGGGCGCATGACGGAGTTCATGTTTCCGGGCGCAGGACTTATCCTTGAAAAGCGGGCGGAACGGACGGCAAAGACGGAATGGACGGCGGCGGGATTGCGCTATCGGGATGGGGTGGTTCCCCTGTTCGCTTCCCGTGCCAATCGTGCGGCGGAAGCACTCATACTGCCGCGCATCATTCCCGGACTTAGGGAGGTTCACCGCGAGTTTTCTTTGGGCGCTTCGCGGTTTGATTTTCTGTGCATCGGGGACACGGGGCGGCGTCATCTTGTGGAGGTAAAGGCCTGTTCGCTGGTTGAATACGGGACCGCCATGTTTCCCGACGCGCCCAGTATCCGGGCGTTGAAACATCTGGAAGAACTGTCCGCCCTGAGCGGGGAAGGCTATGCCTGCCATGTCCTCTTTGTCATCATGCACGGGAAACCGGAGCGGTTTGTACCTAACCTACATACCGACCCTGACTTTGCCGCGGCGCTCTCCCGGCTGGGCCGGACGGAGCATGGCGGAAGCGTATGCGTCCGCGCGTTTCCCCTTGAATGCGGCGAAGACGGGAAGGCGGCGTTGAGCGGGGACGAGATACCGGTGGACTTGAGCCACGGGGCGCTGGCGGAGGGCAACGGCGGGAACTACCTTTTGGTCATACGGATGCCGGAAGACAGAACCATTTCCGCCGGTTCCCTGGGCGGGGTAGCTCTGCGTGCGGGCTGGTATGTTTACGCCGGGTCCGCCCGGAAAAACCTGAAGCAACGGCTAAACCGCCATCTGCGGAAGGTGAGGAAACAAAAACACTGGCACCTGGATTATGTTACTCCCTATGCGGAAAGGATGCGGCCCCTGCCTATCCTTTCCTACCGGAACCTGGAGTGCGCGCTTGCGGCGGATATGGAGCGCCTGAAAGGAAGGCCTGTACCGGGCTTTGGGTGTTCCGACTGCCACTGCGGAAGCCACTTCTTTCATTTTGAGGAAGACCCTTTGGGGAACAGGGCGTTTACGGATACCCTCTTCCGGTATAGGCATGTGGAGGGGTTCCGGGGAACTAAAGTTCCGGGGAACTAAAGTTCCTGGGAACTAAAGGGGCTTCCCGGTCTTTATTTGCGGCCGCCTACAAAACCTTAGTCAGTTCCTCTATGCGGGCCTGGGCCGCGCAAATCTGGGCGGCAAGGCTTGCTATGGCCTCTTCCCCGGCCCGGATCCGCCCTTCGTGGTCTTTGACGGCCTTTTCCATCTTGGCAATGGCGGCTTTCTCCTCGTCTATGGCAAGGGAAGCCGCCAGCTTTTCTATTTCCCGCTCATATTCCCGGACAGACTGCCTGCTTTTCCCGATGTCTTCCAGAAGCAGCCTCTCCGTCTCCCCCATAGAAGGAAGGGACGCGGGGCCGGCGGCGTCCCCGGCTTCTCCGGCGGCCTCGACTTCACGGCCATAGCGCAGGAACACGTCCTGCAATTCCTCCCGCGCCCGGGCGATGCGCCGTTGCAGGACCAGTATCTTCTTCGCCGGGCCGCCGTCGGGAACAAAGGCGTCGTTTATGCGCCGGCGTTCTTCTTTTAGGGCGGCAAGGCCGGAACTAAGAGCGGCCGCTTCCTTTTTGAGGGTATCAATTTCTTTAAGAAGCGAACGGGCGCTGCCGGCGGCCTCCGTCTCTGCGGAGGCGAACTGGGCGTATTTCTCCCCGGCGGCGGTATAAAGCTTTTGGAGGCTGCTCCGGCTCTTTCCCAAAAAGGAACGGAACACTGCCCCCTGGGTGTTTTTGCCTATCCAGGTGAAAACATTGCCGCCGCTTCGGTCTTCAAGCTGATCCAGCCGCTCTTCCAGGGATTTAATCCGGGAATGCACGGTCTCCGCCTGGTCCTGATAGGACTTAACCGCGTCAATGCAATCGCCTTCTTCCAGAACACTTTCTCCCAGGCGGGTAAAGAGCAGCGCCAGGTCTTTAGACCGGGCTACGATTTCCTGGTCTTTCCGCAGAATATCCTCTTCCAGCGCTTTGAGCCGGGCAATATCCTCTTCAATGGCGGCGATATACACCTTGGAATCGTTAATGTCCCGGTTAAGCCGGCAATAGTCCGAACCGGCATCCTGCTCCGAGCGGGACAGAAGGGATGCGCCCAAATTTTCCAGCATTACCCCGACGGCATCCAGGGCTTCCTTCTTTTTGTCTTCATACTCCCGGATCATTCGTTTTCTGTTGTCCATCTAACCCACCTTTCCCTTAATAGTCTTCTCAATACGAGGCTGTTCCGAAACCCGCGCCGGGCCTCCGGACCCCGGGTGCGCCTCTCAGAGAGCCAATCGTCCTGTTTTGGGACGAACGCGTTCTGTTTCGAACAGAATTAATCCGCCTGAACCCCTCTCCGCGGGGTTTTGGAACCGGCGCATATCTTAGCAGTTTACTGAATTTCCTCCGGAGTTACCAGTTTTTTCTTGACAATATGCAAAGTCCGTTTCAATATGGTTAGCAAGGAGTTCCCCAATGAGTTACACGACGGATTGTATAAAAAATGCGGCCATAGCCGGTCATGGCGGAACCGGCAAAACCACCTTATTTGAACATCTTCTCTTTGCGGGCGGGGTGATTCCCCGTGCGGAAACCGTTGAATCGGGTAAAACCATCGGTGATTCCAGCCCCGAAGAGATAGAACGGAAGATTTCTATTCATACCGCTCTGGCCCATGTGGAAAAAAATGGCCGGAAGATCAACATCTTCGATACTCCCGGATCATCGGACTTTATCGGGGACGTCATTCTGAGTTTCCGGGCTGCGGAATTCGTCCTCCTGACCGTTGACGGAAGGGCGGGCGTACAGATTGAAACGGTAAAGCTGTGGCGCAACCTGGAAGGCCGGAAGAAACCCCGGGGTGTCTTTATCACCAAACTGGATGACGAGCGGTCCGATTTCAACAGGTGTCTTCAGGATATTAAGGAGAAATTCAAGGTAGACCCGGTACCCTTTACCCTGCCTATGGGCGCGGGTCCGGGCTATACCGGGGTGATTGACGTTCTTAATTCCAAGGCCTATACCGCAGGCGCCGCCGGAGAACTCGAAAAAGAAGGCCCCGTCCCCGCCGAATACCAGGATGCCGTTGACGCCGCACGGGAGCGGCTTATTGAGGCCGCCGCCGAAGGGGACGATTCCCTGATGGAAAAATACATAGACAAGGGTTCCCTGGATGCCGAGGAGTTGCACATCGGCCTTATCGAAGCTTTGGCGGCCCATAGTTACGTACCGGCCTTTGCGGGGGCCGCCCTGAAAGATTCCGGCATCCTCCCCTTCCTGGACTTTATGGCCGACATAAGCCCAGTCCCCACCGTTGCTGCGGATGTCGTCATCGACGCCGGCGGTTCCCAGGAGGATTACCCGGTTGATCCCGGTAAGCCCCTGGCCGCGCTCGTGATCAAAACCACCTATGATCAGTTTTCCGGAAAACTTTCCTGGGTCAAAGTATTGGGGGGCAAACTTTCTGCGGAATCGGAGATTCTCAATGTTACCGAAAACAAGAAGGATCGGGTGGGTAAGCTGTACCTCTGCCAGGGTAAGAAGCTTGAGGAAATTCGGGAACTCAATACCGGGGACGTGGGAATCATCGCCAAGTCCGCTACCCTCAAGACCAACGACACCATTACTGCCGGGGGTACGGGTATCAGCTTCCTGCCCCTCCGTTTCCCGGAGCCGGTCCACGCCGTGGCGGTGAACGCGGTCCAGAAAAAAGACGACGACAAACTGGGGGAGGCCCTTATTCGGGCAACCGAAGAGGACAAGACCTTCCGGTACGCTTTCAATACAGAGACCAAAGAAACGGTTATTTCCGGTATGGGAGAGCTTCAGGTAAATATCATCCTGGACAAGATCAAGCAGAACCAGAAGATCGAGGTGGAAACCCACGTACCCCGTGTGGCCTACCGGGAGACCATCACGAAGAAGGCCGGGGCGGAATACACCCACAAGAAGCAGACCGGCGGCCACGGGCAGTATGGTCGGGTGGTTCTGGAAATCGCCCCCCTGTCGCGGGGGGAAAACTACAAGTTCATCAATGCCATATTTGGCGGGGCCATAAGCCGGGGTTACATCCCCGGCGTCGAAAAGGGGGTGCTGGAAGCCATGACTTCCGGCGTCATGGCGGGCTACTCCGTGGTGGATGTGGAAGTAAAAATCGTGGACGGCAAGGAGCATTCGGTGGATTCATCGGAACTGGCCTTCAAGCTGGCCGCCCGGAACGCTTTCAAGGAAGCCATGCGGCAAGCCTCCCCGTCCCTCCTGGAACCCATCATGAACCTTACGGTCTTTGTGGAAGAAAAATACCTGGGGGACGTGATGTCCGACCTTTCAGGGAAACGGGGCAAAATCCTGGGCCAGGACGCCATAGGCGGCGGCATAGAAGAAATCCGCGCCCAGGTTCCCCAGGCGGAACTGTTGCGCTATTCGATCGATCTCCGGTCCATCACCAGCGGCACCGGTTCTTTCAGCGTCGAATTTGACCATTACGCCCCCATCTCCGGACGGATTGCCGAAGACATCGTCAAGGCGGCCCAGTCCTTCCGTACCCAAGAAGTCGAAGAGTAAAGAAACGGCTACCCTCCCGTCATAAACTGCCGCGCAATTTTCATTCACCGCTTAGGATACAGAGTCCGGGAAAACCCCGGACGTTTTTTTTGCTCTTGGTCAGTTCTTCCGTTCTTTCATGGGGACATAGGGGAAACGCGGCTGGACGCACTTGTAGGCGGGCCTGATGATGCGTCCCCCGGCGATGATCTCCTCCAGCCGGTGCGCGCACCACCCCGCGACGCGGCTCACCGCGAACAGGGGGGTAAACAGTTCCGAAGGTATGCCCAGCAGCTTGTAAACAAAGCCGGAGTAGAAGTCTACATTGGCGCAAATGTCCTTATCCGAGCCTTTAACCGCCTTAAAGACCGCAGGCATTAGATGCTCGATAAGACAGTACAGGTTGAACTCATCGGTAAGACGCTTCTCTCCCGCAAGCAGGGCGGCCTTGTTCCGCAGAAGCACCGCACGGGGATCGGATTTGGTGTATACCGCATGGCCCTGGCCGTAAACCAGGCCCCGTCCGTCATAGGCTTCGCCCCGGAGTATCTTTGCCAGGTACGCGGACACCTCATCTTCGCGGTCCCAATGGGCGACATGCGCCTTGATGTCCTCCATCATGCCCATCACCTTGATGTTGGCGCCCCCGTGCTTAAAGCCCTTGAGGGAATTGATGCCCGTCGCAAGGGCCGCGTAGGTGTCCGTGTCCGCCGAGGAAACCAGGTGGACCGCAAAGGTAGAGTTGTTCCCTCCCCCGTGTTCCGCATGGAGTATCAGGGCCAGATCGAGAATCTCCGCCTCCAGCCGGGTAAACTTCTGGTCCGGCCTGATAAGGGAAAGGATAGTCTCGGCGCTCTGGCACCGTGATTCCGGCAAATGGATGATAAGGCTTTCATGGTCGTAGTAATGCTTCTTTGCCATGTACGAGTAGGCCGCAATGGTGGGAAACCGGGCGATAAGCTCTAAACATTGACGGAGCACGTTCTCCGGGGAAAGATTTTCCGGGTCGTCGTCGTAGGAGTACAGGGTGAGGACCGAACGGCCGAGCTTATTCATGATGTTCCGGGACGGGGTCTTCATGATGATGTCTTCGGCGAAATTCTCTGGCAGCGCCCGGTTCCGCCCCATGAGGGAGCAAAACTCCTCAAGCGGTTCCCGTGCAGGCAGGAAACCGTACAGGAGAAGGTACACCGCTTCCTCAAACCCGTACCGGCCTTCGGCGGCGGCGGCGTTAATAAGTTCTTCCACGTCTACGCCCCGGTAAAAGAGCTTGCCGTCCACCGCTCTTTTTTCGCCTGCCTTCATAACATACCCGTGGACATCGCCTATCCGCGTCAATCCTACCAGCACGCCCGTCCCGTCCGCGTTGCGGAGCCCCCGTTTGACGCTGAATTCGTCGTACAGATCGGCGTTGATATAATCGTTTCCGGCTAGTCTGGATATGTAGCGCCCTTCGTGTTCCATTAAAAAGGTCTCCCTCTCTCTGCATGCAGGTACATTCTGTTGAGTATACCTAGTATAAAATGACTGTTTTTACAATGACCCCACGGGGCTCCGCCAGGGCGGGCGCATTAAACATTCTTAGGGAACGAACAGCCGCCGCAGGTTCCCTTACCGCCGCCGGCGGCAACAGCGGCGGCTGCGACGGCAACGGCGCCGCTGGCGGCGGTACCGCCGGTACTACCGGCAACTGACGGCGGCGGGGCCTGCGGCGTGTAAACCCGGGTTTACGGCGTGCAAACCCAGTTTTTTGCGCTGCAAAAGTGTTTTTGCGCTGCGGAAAAATGTTTTTGCGCTGCGGAAAAGTGTTTTTGCGCTGCGGAAAAGTGTTTTTGCGCTGCGGAAAAGTGTTTTTGCGCTGCGGAAAAATGTTTTTGCGCTACGGAAAAATGTTTTTGCGCTGCACAAACCCGGGTCCGGCAACACCAAACCCCGCAGGCCTCTCCCTGCTCCCCGCGGGGAGCAGGGAGAGGCCCGCAAGGCCGCCGCCCAAGTTTGGCATAATTCCAGGAAATCTCTCTTTCCTGACAGGAAACCGCTCTTTTTTGGGAGGTGATGCAGAAAGTATGATGCTGTAGAACTTTCCCGGCGGAAGCCGGGAGGTTCCGCAGCGGATTACGGGATCTTATTCGATGACCAGGTATTCACTGAAATAGAGGGTTTCTATCTGCCCCAGCCGGAGCAGCGAATTATACCGGCGCAATAGTTCCGCCTTTATCGAAGCATCGTCTTTACGCCGCAGTTCTTCCGCCGGCAACGACGCAAAGTATTCATGCGTGGCGTTTCTCAAATTCACGATTTGAGACGCCATCTCTTCCGTAAAAGGTTTGTCCTCCGCCGGATAGGGAAAAACAAGCGACACTATCACGGTTACCGGCTCCGGGCCGGCGGTGGCGGCACGGAGCCGGCCTAGTCCGGTAAAAATGCCGCCGTTCGTGGCGGATTGTAGCAGGGCGCTTTCCCGTGTCCGGGGCGGCGGCTCCGCCCTGCCGGTACGGAAAACAAGCGCGTACAGGGTTCCCGCAAGCAGAACCAGCGCCAGGGCGACCGCTATCCCCATCAAAACGCGGTACACCGCCTTTCCGCGCCGGAAGGCCGCTTCTTCCTTCTGCCGTATCCTGCTGTCGTATCCCGCTCTTCTCATCCGCCCCAGTATATGATTCATTTTCATCTTTTGGTAGTATTGCCTTTGAAACCAAGGGCTTAGAATGCGGCCTGCGGTATTTTTACGCGGAATTTTTTAGATGAAAGGGGGAGCGTATGATTGTACGCCGGGACGGGATGAAGGTCGAATCGAAAGAGCGGATGAGGAACGGGGAAGGGACGGCGGTCCTTACGCATTTTGTGGAAGGGGGCGCGCAAAAAAACATCCGCCTGGCGGCGGAGATAGCCCTGGATCCGGGTTCGTCCATAGGATGCCATCCGCATGAAGGGGAAACCGAATATTTTGTCTTTCTGGAAGGAACCGGCAGGGCGAATGACAACGGGACGGACGTTCCGGTTAAGAAAGGAGACGTGATGATCACCGGAAACGGCGCGTATCACGGGGTCAGCAATACGGGAACCGGTCCGCTGGTTTTTAACGCCTTTATCGTAACCCATTAAATCGTATGTGCGGCATTGTTGGATACATAGGGAATGAAGAAGCGGTCCCGGTCTTGTTGAACGGCCTTAAACGGCTGGAATAC
>JAITLF010000409.1 GCA_031278025.1 Treponema sp. | reverse complement strand
AGGGACAGGCCGTGCCGTCGGTAGGTTTCCATGCTGCTGCCGTTTAAATCAGGTTCTTCCAGGTCTGCGGCATACCGGAGATCCGCAAACAGGATGCCGTGCTTTAAGGGGTAGGCTATGCTTAAGCCTCCCAAGAGTCCCACCGGGGGGGAAAGGGTGTATGAAAAGGATGCATCCTCATCATAGGGGCTGCCGGTTTTCATCTCTCCCAGGGGCACTACAACATATCCTCCCAAGAAAGGAGAAACCCGGAATTTTCCGGGATAAAAGTTCAGTTTGGCGATCAGGGGAAACTGAAGAGAAAAAGACTGAAAATGACGGGTATACCGGTCCAGGTCAGTACCCGCATCATTCAGGGCGTATTGCCAAATCGACCCATTGTCCCAGGTGAAAACCGCTTCCCCTTGCAGGCTGAACAAGGCGGTGATCCGCACATCAACCTGAACGCCGGCCTCCAGGGATGGCCCAAAGGTATCACCCCCGGTAAAAGCCGTATCCCCGGAGGGGGTATAGATCCGCAGGGAAGGCCCCACCCGGGCGCCGATGAAAAGCCACCGGTCCTTATGGACCTGAGCCGCCGGTACCGTTTCGCCGGAAACGGGTTCTTCAGCGCCAAAGCGCCCGGTTTCTATCTCCTCGTCGCTGGTCTGGGCCGAAGCAAAGAAAGAAACTCTACAAAAAAGGAACACCATTACCAGCAGCTTCAAAACGCCGGATTTTAAAAACCTCATCTTTTAATTAGCCTCCCGTGTTCGTCAAGTTTATAGAGGGATAAACTTATGGTATTGAGTCCGTAGATAAAATTGCTGAGGGGGAAACGTTTCACGATCCCCGGCAAGATTGTGTTGCCGTTGTTCTTGATCAAATACGTACCCCGCCAATCACCGTCTATGGTGGCGGTTTGATCGAAAGCGCCGGTGGAGGTAAGATGGCTTTCGAGGCCGATAGTGGTTATGGGGCCGGTTCCCGTAAAGAGCCCGTCCGCGCTCACGAGATTGATATAGTTCCGGTTATCCTTGGGATCATCCGCAAAGCCCAGTTCCACATCGCTCGTCCCTGCCCCTTCCATCATGGTAAATTCGTCCCCTGATCCGTTGTTCCAGCTTCCCTTGGCGTAATTCCAGACATACACCTTGTCCGCCTGGGCCTTGCCGCGCATGGTGGTAATGCCCCTGTTGCAAATCGCCGTAGAGCTTCCGGTTCCCTTATTGCCGGTTACCGAGGAATTGCCGTACATGTCGAAAAGACTCCTGGACCAGACAAACACGCCGCCGCCCTGGCGGCTCGCCTGGTTGCCGGTAATATGGCCGTCGATCATCTCGAACACGCCCTTTGCCACAAAGACCCCGCCGCCGCCGTGGGGCCACACGGCACCTTTGGAAACATTGCCTTCTATCGTCCCCGCGCTCATCATGAAGTTAAGGGGGGTGTCGCTGCCGTCGGTTTTGGGATTATCCGGTATGACCGAACCGTTCACCAGCACCCCGCCGCCCGAACCATTGGTGGTGTTTTTGTAAATTGAGCCCTCGGCCAGCCAGAAGAGGCCGTTTTCGCCGTACACATATACCCCGCCGCCACCCGGAATGGAAGAAGCGCCGATGGCATTATTTTCAAAGTCCGCGCGTTTTACGGTGGTACCGCCTATGGTGCTGTCGTTGGCCATGTTGTTGGTGATCGTTCCGGCAAGAAGCTGAAAATCGCTGTTGTCCACATAGACCCCGCCGCCAGATACTGCGGTGTTGCCGGAGATGACGCCGCTTTTCCATTTAACCACGCTGCCGCCGCCTATATACATGCCGCCGCCGTTCCCCGCATAAGAAGTGCCGCCGCCGTTCTGTATGGCGATGTTTTCAAAGGTGATATGAGCGCCGCCAGTGATGGAAATCACCCGCTTGCCCGATGCGCCCTGGAGGGCGGCGTTGCTGCCGATGCCGGTGATGTAGATGGGCCAAGCCGCGTTCCCGTCCCTGCCGGCCCCGTTGATGTTGAATACACTGTCGCCACCGGCTACAGAAGGCGCGCCGCTTGGCTGGAATGTGTCGCTGGTTCCGGTTGTCGTGGCGGAGGTATCTTCCCAGGCCCCGCCCTCGCTTGCGTCGTTCAGGGTTCCTATCACGTAAATATGATCAACCTCGTTTTTGACCGCTTGGTACACCGCGTAGGCGAGGGTCCTGAAGGGGGCCTGCTCGGACCCGTTGTACTGATCCGGGTCCATATCATTACCCGAAGCGCTTACATAGTAATGATCAATATCCCGCGCCACGATCACCACATAGGCCTGGCTAACAGTCGGCGTTCCGGTCGTGCTTACCGTATAAACCGCTTCCTGATAATCGTTCTGGTTGTTAAAGGCGATAACATCGGAGGTTCCATCGGGATTTGGAGATATTGTAGCGTTGACCGGATCTGACAGGGTAATTCTGGGAATCAGTCTTTTCAGATCGGTCATTGAGCCGTCCGTGGTCAAGGGCGCAGTCTTGTAAGGCACTGACAGGATGATCGGGATTTTCCCGTCCTGCCGGGGCTTGGTTCCGATGACCACCTTGGCCCTGGGTACGTTGGTGATGACAAAATCAAATATGCCGAGATTGGGCGCAGTTGTGGCAACCGTAACGGGGTATGTTTTTGTGGTTGCGCCGTCCTGCGATGTTACGGTATAGACAACGCTCTTTGGCATGCTGAAATTTTGTTCCGCCCCGGAGGCGGGGGAGATGTTCCCTTTGTACGTGATCAGGGGCTTGAGGCTGCTCAGATTGGAACCGTAGGGCAGCGTGACCGATATACTTCCCTCAGTACCTCCAGGCTGGGTAACTGTACCGGGATAATCAGGATACCCGTCAAAGACAAAGGCCGTGATTTCCGCTTCATTGCTTGCCGCTTCCGTGATAGTCGCCGTGTAAGTCTTGGATGCGCCGTTCTGCGCGTATACCCTGAACTGGCGGGATGGAGAAGAACCAAACTGAACCTTTCCTCCCGACCAGGGGATTTCGCTACTATCATCAATGAGTTTTATTTCCTTCCCAACCCAGGAAATAACCGGCGTCAAATTATAATTTTGATAGCTACTTCCGGTACCGTAAGGGACTATCACCTCGATAGTACAGTTCGTCTGATCTATGACAGGCAGCCGCGTCAACCCGGTTTCGTTAAAGGCGAAATCCGTAATCATACATTCATCGTTCGCCGGCTCGCTTACCACCACCGTGTACTGCTGGGTAACTCCGTTCAGGCCCGTTGCCGTCCACGAAGTGGGCTTGCTGTAGTCTCCGGGAGGCCAGGAGGGCTTCCCGTCCGGGCCGGGGGAAGGGGCGGGAGAGGTGATCCGTGCGCCGGGAGCGCACTCCACCACCGGCGTAAGGCTGGTTAAATCGGTACCGGAGGGAACCGTTACCATGATGAGTCGGGTTCCGTCATGACCGGGGGTGGAACCGATACTTGAGGCCGCGCCGGGGGTTTGGCTAAAGGTAAAAGACGTGATGAAACCGGAACCCGCATCGGTTCCGGCGTTCGTTACGATGAGGTCGCCCGAACCGTAATGGAAGGCCGCCGGGGTGGTCAGGTTTGAAAAGATATGGGCTATGTCGGTGCGGCTCACCGGCGGGTAGGGGCTGTCCATGGCCACCGTGGTGGTAAGCCGGTACTCCCCAGGGGGAAGGGACAGCTCCCCTGACTGCTGAACCAGCCCGGTTTCCCGCCGCAGAAGGGTTATGATCCCCTGTCCGGAACCGGCGGTAACGGTTTCGTTCATCAGGGATATGGGTATGGGATTCCAGGTATCATCGTCATCGGTATAGAGTTCCACCAGGAGTTCCGCCCAGGCCGGAATCTGCCCGACCCCCTCCCAGGAAAGGGAATAGTGCAAAGTCCCGTAAATATCCGGGTCCATATAGGGAGCGAGGGTCAGCTCTACTTCATTCTGCGCGCCGTCTACGGTAACTTTCCTCCAGTTAATTGATGTGTTCGCCAGGGTTCCGGTTCTGGCGGATGGTTTATCCCCCGTAAAGCCCGCAGCGGACACATAGTATGTCCCATTATCCAGGGTTACCTGAAAAGAACCGGTATCGGAGGGATATTCCGTTGCCTCGGATCCATTCTCATTTGGAGAAACATACAGCTTGTACCCGGTAAACGCAGAGTTCGTTGCCAGCATGGTGCGGGCAGGGGCCAAATACGACTGATTCGCCGTATATGAAACGGCGTCCCGCGAACCGGCAATGGTAACGATCAAATTTGCCGCTCCTCCGGAGGGCGCGTCGGGCATTCCGGTGGCTTCGAGAATCTGCTCGCATCCGCCCGCCAGAAATGC
>JAITLF010000040.1 GCA_031278025.1 Treponema sp. | reverse complement strand
ATTATCAATTGCCTATTGCGCCGCAGGCGCTTGGCAGGGGGGTAGGCCGGGACCTTGGCCCGGCCGCAGGGGGGCCGAACGGCGGCCCATTACACGACAGCCGCCTTCCGGTAACAGGCCCCCCTTCTGAATATTCATTGCGTGGAGAAAAATATGCTGGTTCTCAAATTTGGCGGTACATCGGTGGGGAGCGTCTCTGCCCTGGGCAAAACGGTGGATATTATCAACGACGCGGAACACGGAAAAAGGGCGCGGGTTGTTGTTGTTTCCGCCCTGAACGGGATAACCGATGCGCTGATCGAGACTGCCCGCAGCGCCGCCCGGGGGGAAGATTCCGGTAACGCCGCGGTAAGGGCTATGGAAGACCGGCACCGGGAAATAGCCGCCTCTTTTCTTGACGGGAAAAACCGGGAGACGGCGGATGAATACATTGCGGGTATCTTTGCCGAATTGAAGCGTATACTGGACGGGATATACATAGTCCGGGAACTTTCCGGGCGGGTTCTGGACTATGTGATGAGTTTTGGGGAACGGCTCAGCGCGTTTCTCCTGGCCCTGATACTCCGCGCGCGGGGGACGGAGGCGGAATACCTGGACAGCCGGGAAGTGATCCGTACCGGCGACAATTTCGGGGCGGCCCGTTTCCTCCCGGCGGAAAGCTACGCCAACATACGCGCCTATCTGGAAAAACATCCCGCGTTGCAAATTGCCGCGGGTTTTATCGGCTCTACGGATAACGGGGCGACTACAACCCTGGGCCGGGGCGGTTCCGATCTTTCGGCGGCCATTTACGGCGCGGCTATAGACGCGGAGCTTGTGGAGATATGGACCGATGTAGACGGCATACTTACCGCCAACCCCAAATTGGTCAAAAACGCCTTTAAGATCGAGGCCGTCTCCTATGAGGAGGCTATGGAACTCTCCCACTTCGGCGCCAGGGTGCTTCACCCGCCCACGGTAAAACCGGCCCTGGGGAAAGGCATCCCCATCCGTATCAGGAATACCTTTAATCCCGGCGACGGCGGTACCCTGATCACGTCCGGTGCGGCGGACAGCCCCTTCCCCATACGGGGGATCAGTTCCCTTTCCAACGTTACCCTGATACGGCTCCAGGGATCGGGGATGGTAGGGGTGGCCGGCTTTTCTTCCCGGCTTTTCGGCGCCCTTGCCCGGAAAAACATCAGCGTTATCCTTATCACCCAGAGTTCCAGCGAATACTCGATCTGTTTTGCCGTGGAACCTTCCGGCGCCTACGCCGCGGCCGCCGCGCTCATTGAAGAATTTGACCGGGAAATAACGGCCGGTTCCATCGATCCCCCGATAGTGGAGCCGGGCCTCTCGATTATCGCCGTGGTGGGTTCCCGGATGAAAAGCACTTCCGGTATTTCCGGCAAGGTCTTCCACGCCCTGGGCCGGAACGGGATCAACATAGTCGCCATTGCCCAGGGATCCTCGGAACTCAACATATCGGCGGTCATTTCCCGGCAGGACGAGGCCAAGGCCCTGAACGCGGTTCACGAGGCTTTTTTTCTCGCCGGGGTCAGGTCGGTAAATCTGTTCCTCGTGGGCATCGGCCTTATCGGGGGAACTTTGGTGGAACAGATCGCGGAACACCGGGAGATCCTCGCGGATGAACAGCACATCAGGGTAAACATCGTGGGCGCGGCCAATTCAAAGCGGATGATCTTCAACCCCGACGGCTTTGATCCCAAAAGGGTAAAGGAACTGCTCAAAAACCCCGCCGGTAACGACAATGGCGAAGTTGACCGGCGGGGGGATTCCGCGGAGGCTTTTGCGGAGGCTTTTGTCCTGGACGCCTTTATCGCCCGGATGAAGGCCCTGAACCTTCCCAACACGGCCTTTTGCGACTGTACCCCGGGCGGCGATATAGCCGAAAGCTACGCGGACATACTCAGATCGTCCATCCCCATTGTGACGCCGAACAAAAAGGCGAATTCCGGTTCCCTTGAATACTACCGCACCCTTACCGGCTTTTCCCGTGACCGGGGCATCCCCTACCTCTACGAGACTACGGTCTGCGCCGGGCTTCCGGTTATCTCCACCCTGCGGGACCTCGCCGTCTCCGGGGACAGGGTACGCCGCATCGAGGCGGTGCTTTCCGGTACTTTAAGTTTTATCTTCAACAACTACGATGGTTCCATACCATTTTCGGAACTGGTGCGGGAGGCCAAACTCAAGGGATACACGGAGCCTGATCCCCGGGACGACCTGAACGCCATGGACGCGGCCCGCAAGGCGCTGATTCTGGCGCGGGAATGCGGCCTTTCCCTGGAATTCGAGGCCGTTGACATTGAGCCGATACTTCCCGCCGTTTGTTTTGAGGCGCCGGATGTGGAAACGTTTTTTACCGAGCTTAAAAAAGCCGACCCCGTCTTTGAAAAGCGCCGGAACGCCGCCGTCGCCGCCGGAAAGGCCCTGCGTTATGTGGCGGTTATCGAAGACGGCAGCGCCAAAATAAGCCTCCGCGAGGAGCCGGCGGGAAGCCCCTTCCGTTCCCTGGTGGACGCCGACAACATAGTGGTCATCACTACGGACCGGTACTCCGCCCTACCCATAGTGATCAAGGGCCCGGGGGCGGGCGCCCAGGTTACCGCCGGCGGGGTCTTCGCGGACATTGTACGCATAGCGCGGACGTTGGTGTAGGCGCGGCACAGAAGCGCCCGCCCGCTTATTCCGTAACGGTTACAGTTTTTGTTACTGTATCACTTTTGTTACCTTTTTTGTCCAGGCAATATGCGGTTATTACCCATTCTCCGGCAAACTCGACATCCATGTACCCAATGTAATACTGGGTTGCCTCGTTTTGTGTTTCCAATATCATGGAGAGAGGCCCTACCGTCAGCGAGCCGCTTTTTTGGGTTATTAGTATTTTGTCGGCGTCCAGGTTTTCGTCAATGACGGTAAAACGAACCCAGGCCCGGTCACCAACGCGAAAAGAAGTTCTCTCCGTATTACCGGACAATTCTGAATAGTCACCCGTTATAAACACATCCTTCAAAACAGGGGCGCTTCCGCTGTTTGTAGAATCATTATCACAGGAAGAAAAAATCGCCGCTCCGATCAGCATAGCCAAAAAAATGGTTTTCCTCATTTTATCCCTCCTTGCCGCTGCCGTATATCGACAGGATCTACCGGGCTGTAGCTTTCCCGGCTGCCGGTTTCATGGCGATCCGCGGGCGCGGAAGACGAATCACCGGCGGCTTCCAGAAGTTCCGTCACAAAAGGCGTCTTCGCCAGATCGCTGTTCCACGAGGCAATCAGGGCGGAATCGGAAACTCTTACTATCCGGGTAGTAATACGAACACTGTTTCCCGCCTGCAGGATGATCCCCAAAAGCAGGTAGTCACCCGGAGGGCCGGCGGCGTCGCGCAGAATATACGTGCGGTTTTGTATGGCGGCCAGGGTGTCGAGTATCCCGTTTTTCCAGATAGCGCTCAGAATAACCGGTTTATCCATCAGGAGAAAATCGCCGGCGCTGATCCGGGGCGTTTGGCCGGCGCTTTCACCGGGCAGGGCGCGCAGGCGCAGATCGAGCCGAATCGCCGTTTCAATCAGAAGCTGGTCGAGTTCCGCCAGTGATGCGGGCGCGGGCGGCGGCTGCCGCTGGCCGTACAAAAACACCGGCAGAAAAAAAATGCACAAAGCGGTAATGGCAATTAATTTTCTTGTCATCGTAAACTTCCCTTTTCCTCACTGTTGACCGGATATCAATATATCCAGTACCTCTTCAAAATCCAGGTTTTCCCTGTTCCGCCGCCCGGCAAGTTCCCTCAGGGTCAGTGTTCCGGCCAGCGGCGCTTCGCCGGGTATAATCACAAATTCCGCGCCTTTCTTTTCCGCCAGCGCGAACTGCTGGGTAAGTTTTTTCGCCTCGGGAAACACCTCGCAGGCCGCCCCCCTTTCCCGGAATTTTTCCGCCAGCGCCTGGTAAGCGCCGCCCAATTCCTCGTTCACACAGGCAATGATCGCTCTGGCGTAGGCGCCCCTGCCCGGGTTTTTGTCCAGGGCTTCAAGGGCGGCGATGAGCCGGTCAAGCCCGATGGAGGACCCCACGCCGCTGATTTTTTCTTTGGAGTAAAGCCCGGCAAGATCGCCGTACCTTCCCCCGGAACAAATCGAACCGATTTCGGGAAGTTCGTTTATAAAAGTTTCGTACACTACGCCGGTGTAATAATCCAGCCCGCGCGTGATGGAAGGATCAAGCACAAAAGTAGACGCGATACCGGTGTCGTTCATAAAACGGCGTATCAGCAAAAGCCGTTCCGATTCCGGGGAGGGGCCTCCCGCAGCTTCCGTAAGGCGGGCGATCGTTTCCTCGAAACTACCCCTGGCTTCAATGTACGTAAGTACCCTTGTCGCGTTTTCCCCGCCGGCAATTCCGGCAAGAGATTCAAGCGTAGCGTCCCTGCCGGTTTTTGTCAGCTTGTCCACGGCGCGCAGTATTTCTACCGATTTGTCGCGGCAGCCGATCCGGTCGAGAAAGCGGTTAAACAGCCCCCGGTGGTTAAGGTGTATGGTTATATTCTCTACCCCGATGGCAAAGAACGTATTTCTCATCATAAGAAGTATCTCGAAATCCGCGGCCGCCGAATCGCTTCCCACGCAGTCAAAGTCGCACTGGGTAAATTCCCGGTAACGCCCCCGTTGCGTATTTTCACCTCGCCAGACCTTGGCAATGTGGTAACGCTTAAAGGGGAGGGGAAGCTCGGCGCGGTGTTCGGCGATAAAGCGGGCAAAGGGAACGGTCAGGTCAAAACGCAGGGCAACGTCCCGGCCGCCGTTGTCTGTAAAGCGGTAAATTTGCTTTTCCGTTTCACCGCCGCCTTTCCCCAGAAGGATCTCCGCGTATTCCAGCGCCGGGGTATCAATGGGCACAAAGCCGTACAGCCTGAAGGACGCCTCGATCCGTTCAACAAGGGATCGGCGCGCAATTTCCGCTGCCGGAAGAAAATCCCGGAAGCCCTTCAAAATTTTCGGTTCAATAAAGGCGCTCATGCGAAGATTATACCGGTAAAACTATTTCCGGGAAAGGGGCCGCCCCCTTGAGTTTCCGCCAGGAATACCCCTATAGTTATTGGCGGAGGCCCCCTTGGATAATCCCCCCTCACCCGATCCCCAACCAGAAACCATCCATTGGCATTCCGCCTTCTTTCAGGCTATCCAGGCGGAACTGGT
>JAITLF010000359.1 GCA_031278025.1 Treponema sp. | reverse complement strand
CATTTTCAGTCGTTTTCTCCATGAAAACTGGCCCGCTTTTATCCTTTTCGTCTTGGGAGATGAACCCGATGGGTGATACTTTGAATTCCTGTTCGTATGCATTCGGTACTTGACTATGTGGCGCCTCATGTGTTTAACTGTGGACAAGTCGCTTAACAGTGTCTACCAAACGGGGTAAAGTCCAATTTCTTTAGTGCGCTGAGGTACATCTTCAGTCGTTTTCTCCATGAAAACTGATCCGCTTTTATCCTTTTCGTCTGGAGAGATGAACCCGATGGGTGATACTTTGAATTCCTGGTCATACATGGGGCGTCCGGTCTGGTGGGGCTGCGGACGGTAGACTGTGTAAAAACCCATTGCCTTTTGTATATATAGTGTTGTTTGCTTTTTTATGCGGTCTTACCCCGCTATATATAGCGGCATCATCTCGATTTTCTGAGTTTTGACACAGTCTGGCGGCTATTCCCTCACTACGACCCCGCGACCCGGTTACCAGACGACACGCGAGCGTTGAAGGCTGCCCGTATAGCGGCTTCAGCGCTATACGGGCAACACGTAGGAGCCTACGCGGTTCACGGAGGCGCCTACGCACATCCCGTAGGAGCCTACGCGGTTCACGGGGGAGCCGCCGGAAGTTCTACAGGAGAGGCCTGAAAGTTCCCTATGATGGAAAGACAAATCTTTTGATTTTGCACAAAATTTTATCCCCGGAGTACGTAATATTTACCGCTAAATCAGGAGGCGAAGGTTTACAACGGGCGGCTTCGGAACGTCCGGATTTTATCCTCCTGGATATTATCATGCCGGGCATAAACGGGTTCGAGGTCCTTAAAACCCTCAAAGGCGATCCTGATCTGAAGGATATTCCCATTATCATCATCACCGGCCTGGATAACGAGGAAGATGAAGAAAAAGGCCTTCTTATGGGCGCGGTGGACTACATCTTCAAACCGTTTAAGAACACCATCATTCTGGCCCGGGTTAGGACGCACATACAAATCGTGCAGTACATCCGGATGATAGAACATCTCAACCGGATGGACCCGTTGACCGGCATCCCCAACCGGAGGTGCTTCGATGAACGGATGATTATTGAGTGGAAGCGGGCCGTCCGGGAGAACAAGCCGGTTTCCCTGATGATGATAGATATGGATAAATTCAAAAACTACAATGATACCTACGGCCATCCGCAGGGAGACGCCCTGCTACAGGCTATATCGAAGTTCTTTGTTTCAATCGCCCGGCGTCCCCTGGATGTGGCCGCCCAGCTTGGAGGAGAGGAATTCGGCATTTTGCTACCCGACACCCCGGCGGATATAGCGAATGCACTGGCCGAAAAAGTCCAAGTCCGGGTGGAAAACACCAGTATCCCCCCCTGGCAAACAGAAGCTCCCTTACGTCAATCACCATCAGCAGAGGCGTTACCTCTCTGGTTCCCACAGAGCTATCCAAAACAGAGGACTTTATCGCCTGTGCCGACGCGAATCTCTATACCGCCAAGAAAACTGGCCGCAACCGGGTATATATGGAGTAACCACGGCAAATCGGGGGGTATACAAGCGCGAAACGGCCAGGCAAAACCCCGCAAACTTCACGATAACGGCGTTTATTTTGCCTCAAGGCGAAGGAGTTCCCATACCAGGGGTGTCTCCTGGCCCATGGCCCAGAAACCCACGGAGCGTACCCCCATAGTCCGGTACATGGAGAGGCGCGTCGCCAGGGAGTATTCGTCTTCGTAAAAGACCGTAACGCTTACGGGGACTTCGTAGGTAAAGGTTGGAACCCCATCCCTGCGGCTTACCGTGTCCACATTGTTTTCCCGTTTGATCCGTTCAATTCCGGAATGAAAGAAGGCACGGTTAGGGTTCACGCTCCCCCAGGTACGACCGTAGAAAGGGAGGCCCATGATGAGTTTGCCCGGTCCCAGGGTTTCCAGGGCATAGGCCGCCACGGACCTGCACCAATCCATGGATGCGATGGGACCGGGTTCGCTGGTCGCCCAGTGTTCGTCATACGCCATGACCAGGATACGGTCCACCAGGGGCAGGATCTGCCGGTAATCATACACGTCGTTTTCCAGTTCTTTGGTCCGGGCGGGAAGGGCCGCCGTCAGGAGCTTCCCGCCAAGGCCGTTCCGGAGTTCCCGCAGAAACCTGCGGAAGGCTTCCCCGTCATTGCGGGGGACCAGTTCAAAATCGATCTGCAAGCCGTCAAAGGGTTCTACGGCGGCAAGAAGATCCGCGACAAGCCGCTCCCTGGCCTTGCTTCCATCCTCAATGACAAAATGGGTCAGGCCCCGGCTGTTGCAGGCAACAACCAGATGGGTCCGCCCGGAGAAAAAGCCGATTTTTTGGGGGTCCGGCACATCGCTAAGCCTGCCGTAACTGTCCACTTCCGCCCCGAAATAGCCTATGTCCGTAAGGGGATAGCCTGAACTGAGGCCCTCTTCCTGTCCGTTTATCAGATACCCCCAGATTTCCCCAAACGAAGAAACCGGCAAGGTATTAAATTCAGCGGGAATCTCCGGGTAGTCCGGCAATTCGGGATCCGGGGCGGACGGTTTTTTATCCATCCTGATTTGCTCCCCCAGTTCCGGGGCGGATATACAGGACGCGCACAGGATCAGGATAACCGGCAAAATATAACGCATGGTTGTTAGAGTAGTCCATACGCGGTATTTCGGTAAGAGCCTGCTACGCTTCACGCATGGAGCGCGGCTGATCGGAAACGGAGCATTCGCATATGCGCATGGAGTGGGGGTTTTGGAACAGCCTCATGCTCTAAAAATTTCCGCCCTTGAATTCCGCCCGTAATCCCGGTTAGTATAACCGGGAAGCGAAAAGGAGCGAAGCAGGATGGCGAAATATCCCTTTGAAGCAATAGAACCAAAATGGCAGCGGTATTGGGAGGAGCGGAAGACCTTCAAAGCCCTGGAAGACCCCGCGATCCCTAAAGAAAAGCGCCGCTATGTGTTGGATATGTTCCCCTACCCTTCGGCCCAGGGACTCCATGTAGGCCACCCCGAGGGCTATACGGCTACGGATATCTACTGCCGCTACCTGAGAATGAAGGGGTACAATGTGCTGCACCCTATGGGCTTCGACGCCTTCGGGCTCCCGGCGGAAAATTACGCCATCAAGACCGGAACCCACCCGGCGGTAACTACCGCGGCGAACATCGGGAAGTTCCGTTCCCAGATTAAGGCCCTGGGCTTTTCCTACGACTGGGACCGGGAGGTGGACACCTCCAGCCCGGAATATTACCGCTGGACCCAGTGGATATTCCTCCGTCTCTTTGAAAAGGGCCTGGCGTACGAGGCGGAAAGTCCTATCAACTGGTGCCCTTCCTGCAAGACCGGCCTTGCCAACGAGGAAGTGAAAGACGGCCTCTGTGAGCGTTGCGGGACACGGGTAACCAGGAAGCGCATACGTCAGTGGATACTGAAGATCACCGCCTATGCAGAACGACTTCTTGCGGATTTGGACGGCCTTGACTGGCCGGAACCGGTAAAGCTCATGCAGAGAAATTGGATAGGCCGCTCGGAAGGCGCCAATGTAACCTTCAAAATTGAGGGCTTTGATGATGAGCTTGAGATTTACACCACCCGGCCTGACACCCTCTTCGGCGTAACCTACATGGTCCTTTCCCCGGAACATCCGCTGGTGGAAAAAATTGCCACGGCGGAGCGGAAGGAGGCGGTAACGGCCTACGGTGAGGCGGCGGCTAAGAAGAGCGACCTTGAACGGACCGGCCTGGCCAAAGAAAAAACCGGCGTCTTTTCCGGCGCGTACGCGATAAATCCCGTGAATGAGGCACGAATCCCCATCTGGATAGCGGATTACGTCCTTATCTCCTACGGAACCGGCGCTATCATGGCCGTACCCGCCCACGACGAACGGGACTGGGAATTCGCCAAGGCCTTCAATCTTCCTATTATACAAGTGGTAACGGATTCACCGCCGGCAAGTTCAAACGGACCTGCCGGCGATTATTCCGCAGAGCCCGCCGCCTGTATCGCCGGCGACGGCTGGGCGGTGAATTCCGGGGAGTTCACCGGCCTTCCCACCAAGGAAGCGATTCGCCGGATTACCGCCTCTTTGGAAGCGCGGGGCATAGGGAAGAAGACGGTAAACTACAAGCTGCGGGATTGGATATTCAGCCGCCAGCGGTACTGGGGGGAGCCTATTCCTATCGTACACTGCGAAACCTGCGGCAATGTGGCCATACCTGAAAGCGAGCTTCCCCTGAAACTCCCGGAGGTACAGTCCTATGTTCCAACCGGAACCGGGGAGTCGCCTCTGGCCATGATTCATGACTGGGTGAACACCGATTGCCCCAAGTGCGGCGGTCCGGCCAGGCGGGAAACCAACACCATGCCCCAGTGGGCGGGTTCCTGCTGGTACTACCTCCGTTACCTGGACCCTCATAACGCCGGCGCTTTCGCCGCTCAAGAAGCGGTGGATTACTGGGCGCCGGTGGATCTCTACGTGGGCGGTACGGAACATGCGGTGCTCCATCTCCTCTACAGTCGGTTCTGGCACAAGGTCCTCTACGACTTGGGCCTGGTGAACACGCCGGAGCCTTTCCTGCGGCTGGTAAACCAGGGGATGATCCTGGGGGAAGACAACCAGAAGATGAGCAAAAGCCGGGGAAACGTGATCAACCCTGACGACATCATTCATCAATACGGGGCGGACGCTATGCGGGTCTACGAGATGTTTATGGGCCCGCTGGAAGTGTGCAAGCCCTGGATCACATCGGGGCTTATTGGGGTGTCCCGGTTCCTGGAGCGGCTTTGGGCGATTGGGGAAAAGCCGCTTACCGAAGACATGACCGGAAGCGGCGATCTCCTCAGGCTGCTCCACAAAACCATTAAGAAGGTAAGCGCCGACACCGCAAGCCTCAACTTCAACACCGCCATCAGTCAGATGATGATCTACTCCAACGAGCTGGCGAAGCTGGAAGCGATACCCCGCCCGCTCTGGGAACCGCTGGCGCTCATGATCGGCGTTTACGCGCCCCATCTGGGAGAGGAACTGTGGGAGAAACTTGGCCACCGGGAATCGCTGGCCAAGGCAGCATGGCCCGAATACGATGAGGCCCTTACCGCCGACCGGGAAGTTACCATCGTGGTCCAGGTGAATGGGAAGATACGGGACACGTTTATTGTTCCCGCGGAAACCGCCAGGGAAGCGCTTGAAAAACAGGCGCTGTCCCTGCCGGGAGTTCTCAAGTGGACGGCGGGGCGAACTATGGCGAAGGTTATTACCGTTCCGGGTAAACTCGTAAATATTGTTGTTAAATGAGGCTGTTCCAAAACCTGCGGCAATGGAGCAAATCTGATCGGATACGGCGTTTCAGCGCGGGGAAGCCGGGAAAAGCGGCGCGGGGTTTGGAGCAGCCTCAAATGAGAGGGGTATAAAATAAAATGGTATTTTTTCGTTACAGGCTTAAAGGGCGTATCCTTAAAAATCACATCGTCTTTCCGCCGGTACTCTGTTTCGGATGGAGCCGGAACGGAGAGGTAACCAGGGAACATTTGGAACACTACCGGAACGTCGCCGACGGAGGGGTAGGGCTTATCATTTCTGAAGTTACCTGTATTGACGCCGGAGCGCGGATCGATCCCAGCCAGCTTGGGATATGGTCTGACGAATTTATCGGAGGTTACCGCGAGATTGCGCGTGTCTGCCATGACGAAGGCGTTCCGGTGATGGCTCAAATTCAGCATGGAGGCGTTAAAACGATTGCCGAGACGCCGGTTATCCCCAGTAAACTAACGGAAGGGGAGATCGCCGCCGCCGGGATCGATCACAAGATAAACGCGGCCCGGGCCAGGGAACTTGAGACGGAGGAGATCGCGGCGATAGCGGCTCAGTTTACGGATGCCGCGAAACGTCTGAAAGAAGCGGGGATTGACGGGGTAGAAATCCACGGGGCCCACGGCTTCCTCCTGAGCTACTTCTTATCTTCGATTACCAACAAACGGAAAGACGAATACGGCGGCAGCCTGGAGAACCGGGCGCGCCTGATTACCGACATCATGAAGGCCGTGCGCCGGGAATGCGGGGAAGACTTCATCATAGGCATCAGGTACGGCGGCGCTACCCCTACCCTGGAGGATGGAATAGAATTCGCGAAAATCTTTGAAGGGGCGGGATGCGACATCCTCCATATCTCCACCGGGGCGACGCCTAAGGACGCGGTAACGGTTCCGGAAAAATACGAAGAGTTCACCTTCCCCGTCTATACCGCCATAGAAATCAAAAAACACGTCTCTATCCCGGTGATTGCTTCCAACAGCGTCGGCACGATAGACCAGGCCAATATCCTGGTAAACGGGGGGCTCGTGGATTTCGTGGCCTTTGCCCGGAACATCCTGGCGGATTACCATTGGCCGCAAAAAACCGAGCGGGGTTTGGAAGTAGCCCGTTGCCTGCGGTGCAAAACCTGCCGCTGGTTCAAGAGGGCGCTGACTGAATGCCCCGCCCGGCGCGGTTAATTTTCATAGCTTCATCGCCGTCCTTCTGTCCCGGACACGGGCTAACCGCTCCTGTAAGCCTTCCTCCTGCCCTTCTGCGATAAGTTGCTTGAGGGCATCCAGGCTCCCTTCAAACTGATCGATGCGGCGCAGTAATTCCACCCGGTTCTCCAGGAAAAGTTCCGTCCACATGGGGACGTTGAGCATGGCGATACGGGTAAGGTCCTCGAAACTGCCGCCGCCGAAGCGGGTAATGGCCGTATCGGCCTCGCAGTCGATGAGGGCAGCGGCAATTACATGGCAGAGCTGGCTTGTAAAGGCGATCTTCCGGTCGTGTTCCTCCGGGCCGGTGCGGGTAACACGGCCAAACCCCATGCGGAGGATAAGGTCCTCAAGGTATCGCAGATTTTCCGCTTTATTGCGCCTTAGGGGGGTAAGGATATAGTTCTTCCCGCGAAAGTCGCAGCGCTCCGCGTTGGCGAACCCGCCCCGCTCGCTCCCGGCCATGGGATGACCGGGGATAAAGTCCAGGTCCTCCCGCAGGTCCCTTTCCATGTCGGCGGAAATAGTGCCTTTGATTCCGGCTATATCGGTGATGAGGGCGCCGCTCTTGAAGGCAGCCATGTGGTCCTTCATAAACCGCAACAAGGTCGAAGGGTTTAGGCAGAGGAACACCAGGTCGCACTCCCTCAGCATAATTTCCGCTTCGGTGAAGCTCTCATCAATAAGACCGGACCCCCGCGCGGCGGACAGAACGTCCGCCTTTGTATCGCAGGCGAAAAGGTTGCCGTCCACGCCGGACGCGGGGAGGATGCCCCGGTTCCGCAGGGCTAAGGCTATCGCGCCGCCCATAAGTCCCAGGCCCACTATTCCCACGGTTCCCAAACCGCGGGTACACTGTTCTATCGGTTTCATCGGTCCGCCTACACGGTCTTGCCTTCGACAGCGGCGTACTTCCGTAAGACATCCATGAGGGAACTGAAGGCGGCGGGGGTGATGGACTGTTCTCCATCGCAGAGGGCGGCCTCCGGGTTGTTGTGGACCTCCACAATAAGGCCGTCCGCACCGGCGGCGACGGCGGCTTTGGCCATGGCAGGGACCATCCAGGCCAGGCCCGTGGCGTGGCTGGGGTCCACGATGACCGGCAGGTGGCTCTGCTTCTTCAGGGCCGGAATGGCGGAAAGATCCAGGGTATTCCGGGTGTAGGTGTCGAAGGTCCGGATGCCCCGTTCGCAGAGGATGACTTGGCCGTTACCCCCCGCCATGATATATTCCGCCGCCATGAGGACCTCGGTAATCGTGGCGGACAGTCCCCGTTTAAGGAGGATGGGCTTACGGCAACGGCCTAACTCTTTGAGGAGGGTGAAGTTCTGCATGTTCCGCGCTCCTACCTGGATGACATCCACCCCGTCAAAAACCTCAAGCTGATGAATCGCCATAAGTTCCGTTACAAGGGGAAGGCCGGTCTCCTTTTTGGCCTCCAGAAGTAAATCCAGGCCCTCACAGCCCAGGCCCTGGAAACTGTAGGGGCTGGTCCTGGGTTTGAAGGCCCCGCCCCTCAGAAACCCCGCCCCCGCCTTCTTTACCGCCTTTGCAATACCGACGATCTGGTCCCGGTTCTCCACCGAGCAGGGACCGGCGATGATCCCCAGATGCCCGCCCCCTATATACCTGACCGCCCCGCCACAGCCGGGAATGGAAAGACGGGTGTCATGAGGATGAAAGAGCCGGTTTGCCCGTTTATAGGGTTCCTGCACCCGTATTACCTTGTCCACCAGGTGATGAGCCAAAAGACTTTCCTCATCTATCCCTGAAGTGTCCCCCACAAGACCCAGCACCGTCTGGCTCGTCCCTTCTGAAAAATGGATTTTCACGCCCTGTTTTTCCAGGGTCCCCGCAAACCAGTGAACTTCTTCCATATCGGCCCCCGGCTTCATCGCTACAATCATACAAAGCTCCTTTGCTCCCGCAAAATTTTTTTGACCACAAAAAAAGGGGGCCCCGCGTTACCCGCAGAGCCCCCTGTATTACCAGGTTTACGATGGTTCAAGGTTTAATCCCGAAGCACCGGATTCCGCAGGTTTGAGGAAACAACAGAGTAATACCAAAATGAGAAGAAGGCCGGCAAAGTGCTAATGGTAGTATCCTGTCTGCAAACCGCGGAATTCATATACGTATTCTCTACAAACCCCAAAAAAATTCTATCCCCCGTATACGGGGGCCGCGATCACGGCCACTTAGAGCCTGCCGCGCTTCGCGCATAAAAAAACCCGCAAAAGCGGCAGGCGCCCAGCAGGGGCGGTACCGGAGCAAGCCCGCGGCTTCCCCCTCCACCCTAAGCGGCTCATTCCTCCCACAGCCAGGTGGAAAGATACCGTTCCCCCGTATCCGGCAGAACCGCCACGATGGTCTTGCCCTTGTTTTCGGGCCGCAGGGATACGGTAAGGGCCGCTTCCAGGACCGAGCCGGAGGATATCCCTACCAGTATGCCTTCTTCCCTGGCAAGACGCCGGGCCGCCGCGCCGGCTTTTACGTCGTCGGTAAGGTAGATCTCATCCACCAGATTTTTGTCGTATACCAGGGGAACGAAACCCGCCCCTATGCCCTGGATCTTGTGGGGGCCGGGCTGCCCGCCGGAGAGAACCGGGGAGGCGGCGGGTTCCACCGCGATGATCCTGATTGACGGCTTCCGGGCTTTCAGAAATTTGCCCGCCCCGCTGATAGTACCCCCCGTACCGACCCCGCCTATAAGGACGTCAACCTCTCCATTGGTGTCTTCCCATATTTCAGGCCCTGTGGTTTTCTCGTGAATAGCCGGATTAGCGGGGTTGTTGAACTGCTGGGGGATGAAGGAATTGGGGATGGAAGCCGCCAGTTCCTCCGCTTTGGCAATGGCGCCCTTCATGCCCCTGGCCCCTTCGGTCAGTTCCAGCTCCGCTCCCAGGGCCTTGAGCAGCTTGCGGCGCTCAATACTCATGGTCTCCGGCATGGTCAGGATGATGCGGTACCCCTTGACCGCCGCCACGTACGCCAAGCCTATGCCGGTGTTACCGCTGGTAGGCTCAATGATAACCGTCCCCTCTTTGATCCTGCCGTCTTGTTCCGCCGCTTCTATAAGGGAAAGGGCTATACGGTCCTTAACGCTGGAAAAAGGATTGAAGCTTTCCAGCTTGACATACACGATGGCCCCGCCCCCGTTCAGCTTATTGATCTTCACCAGCGGGGTATTCCCGATGAGGTCCGTAATCTTATCTACTCTTGCCATAATGTCAGCCTCCAAACAACTATTTCTTAGTATTTTGATAGGGATTATGCCGAATCCAGGGGGATTTGTCAAGGCACGGCATCCCACCGCCGGGGGGCCGGGGCAGAGCCCCGCGGGGAGCAGGGAGAAGCCCGCTCGTCCATCCGTTTGTTGAACCGGATGGAGGAATTAGCGAACTTCCGCATGGCGTCCGCCGCCCCGCCCCGGTCCCCGGCCCTGGCAAGCCGGGTCTCCGGGGTTTTCTCCTCCTCGAAGGCGCCGCGGGCCAGCAGGAAGGCGTTCACCTTGTTCAATACCGCCGTGCAATCCGCCGGATTCCACCCGCAGGCGGTGATTTTCGCCCCTTCCCCCAGGTCCGGAACTTTCGTACCCAGGTCCGGAACTTTCGTACCCAGGTCCGGAACTTTCGTACCCAGGTCCGGAACTTTCGTACCTGGGTCCGGAACTTTCGTACCTGGGTCCGGAACTTTCGTACCTGGGTCCGGAACTTTCGTACCTGGGTCCGGAACTTTCGTACCTGGGTCCGGAACTTTCGTACCCAGGTCCGGAACTTCAAGACCCAGGTCCGGAACTTCAAGACCCAGGTCTGGAACTTCAAGACCCAGGTCTAGAGGTTCAAGACCCAGGTCTGGAACTTCAAGACCCAGGTCTGGAACTTCTAGACCCAGGTCTGGAACTTTCGTACCTGGGTCCGGAACTTTCGTACTTGGGTCCGGAACTTTCGTACCTGGGTCCGGAACTTTCGTACCTGGGTCCGCAGACTGGCCTTCCAACGTGCTAAACCCCGCTCCGCAAGGGCGCGGGCGGGGAACCGCTTAATTGCCGC
>JAITLF010000308.1 GCA_031278025.1 Treponema sp. | reverse complement strand
TATAGCGGTAAAGCCGGGGGCCAAGAGCAGGAAGGAGAAAGTGAGCGGAGAGGAGGAATAGCGGAAAGGCGGGCCTCAACCCGCCTTTAACGGCGTTTTAAGCGGTAATAAATTCCTATTTTCTATGTCGCGTTACAGCCCCGAACCCCGCCAGGGGTCCGGGGCGGAGCCCCGCAGGTCATGTTGATAATTTGTCATTTAATAGAGTACACTGGTAGCATGAATAAAGAATTTCTTCCCTACGATGTCGTGCGAAACAATGCCTTGAAGCTGGTTCACCGTATTTATCATGACGGATTTATTCCCGACGTGATTTACGTGTCCCTCCGGGGGGGCGCGTATCTGGGAAACGTGATCAGCGAGTACTTTAAGGTGGTTCGTAAGGGAGGCCGCCCGGTATATTACGCCGCAGTGGTGGCCCGGTCCTACACGGGGGTTCGGGAGGCCGAAGAAATCAAGGTCGAAGGCTGGACCTATGATCCCGCTTATCTGCGGGTGGGGGATAAGGTGCTTTTGGTAGACGATATCTTTGATTCGGGCCGTACCATCAACCACCTTACCCGGATTATCCTGGAGAAGGGTATTCCCCGTGAGGATATTAAGGTGGCGGTTCATGATTACAAATACCTTTACGACAAGCCGGAGCAGCTTCCCATTCAGCCTGATTACTGGTGTAGGAAACTTGAATTATCAGTACATGATGAAGATCGGTGGATTCACTATATGAGTCATGAGCTTGTGGGTTTGACCGCCGAAGAATTGGAAACCTACTATTATAAACCGGATCCGGCTCTGCGGGCTGTTCTTGGCATGATGAGGTAAGAGGAGCTGCATGACCTACCGGCCTTTTTTTAACGCCTTACGAAGGATCCTCGCGGGAAGCCTGCTGTTTTTTTCTATTGCGGGAGTTCTAAGCGCCCAGGACCGGACCGGTATCTTGACCAACGCCAGGGATGGGATTTTTAACACGGAGCAGCGGTTCTGGTTTTCCGTGCCTGACGGCGAATGGCTGCGTATCCTTCAGGACGGGCGTGAAGCCTTTCGGGGACCGAGTCCCGGTTCCCTGGATCTGGGGGTTCCCCAGGGGGCCGAGCGGGATTACGCGATCATCGTTGAGCGGATCGCCGTACCTCCCGGAGACCGGACCTATGAGACGCGGGCTTTTCACATTACGGTGGACCGGAAAGCGCCGGATCCTCCCCTGTTGACCCTGGTGAGCGCCGCCAATGGCTTATCCACCCTGGCGGCAAAAACAGACGAAGGAAGCCGGGTCTCCGCCCTGGTGGATGTTAGGAACGTCCCCCGGTACATCCCCGACATACGCGCCATGGATCCCCTGCCTCCCGCATCCTATGCGGCGGTGTCCTGGGCGGTGGATCGGGCGGGAAATTACTCGGACCCCGTGCCTGCTTACCTGGAATTCCCGGATTTTCAAATACTAAACCCTGTCCCGGGGACCTGGGCAAATCCCCAGCGCCTGGTCCTCTATGGTACGGAAAACAAAGAGGTTTTCTGGACCGATGACGGCAGCGATCCCTTTGGTCCGGGCGGCCGGCGGTACGGCGGGCCGGCATTGGTCGGCAAGACCGGCAATGTCTCCCTCCGCCTGGGTATACGCTATGCCGACGGACGCAGCCGGGAAGAAACGGTCTCCTATACGGTCTTTTATCCCCCGGAAGCGGGGCTTGCCTCCGGTTTCTATGACGAGCTTCGCGCCCGCGAGGAAGGGGTTATTCGGACGGCGGTTTCTCTTGCCATACCTGCCGGCTGTACCTGGTCCATAGGCGGCAGCCCCCGGAATCCCGGCGGGACCGGCTTTGTTTTACGGCCTGAATCGCTGATAAAGCGTTTGGTCCCCGTTCATATTTCAGGCGGCGCGGGGACCTTCCGGTTTGTGTTCGCCCTTGATGGGACCCGCGAAGCGGCGGCGGATCCCCTGGCGCCGGACCGGGCGCTTAGGTTTCCCCCTCAAGACAAACCACGGGATGCGCGGTCTTTGCCGGTAATCGCCGTTTCGGGGCAGGTATACGCCAACATCGGGGAACCCCGGCTTATTTCTTCCGGGGCAAGCCGGGTCGTCGTGTGGCCCCGGAATACCCGTGTGCGCTACCAACTGGAAAGCAACGCCGCCTGGGTGGAGGGCGGCCCGCCGGTTCCGGTTCATCCTGCGGGGGAAATCCTCCGCTGGATGATTGATCAGGGAGGTGAGGAGATAGGCCCCTTCTACCTCAGGATAGAGCCTGTTATCTTTACCGCCGAACGGGAAGACGCCTATGCACGGGGGCGGTTTGTCTACCGCTACCTTACGCGGGAGCAAGAGATTCTCCTGGGAACAAGCGCCGGGGAAGCCCAAAGCTGGTACTCCGGATCGGATCTGATGGATTATACGGCGGAGGTCGCTTCTCTGCGAACGATAGATGTGTGCGATGGAGAGGATCTAGAATGGCGGTTCATCACCCAAGAAGGCGCCGTCCGGGGTCATTGGCGTACGGACCGGTTGAGCCCGCTGCCGCCGGTTCTAACGGCGCCTGCGGAAGGCGCCTGGCTGAGAGGGCCGGTTACTCTTTCTCTGGCAACCGGGGGAGGGGAACTGGGGGTTGCTTCCCACATAACGGCCCGGCTCTGGTATAGCACCGGGCGGTCCGAGGTCCTGAACGGAGTCGATTCCCTCACCTTGACCGGGGCAGCCAACGACATTGCCGAGGTTCAGATTGAGGCATATCTTACGGATGCGTCAGGGAACCGGAGCCTCCCGGTAAACCGGACTTTTGTGATTGACCCGTCTACCATTTATGTTTCTTCCTGGAACCGGAAAGCCGGGGCCGCTCCCAACGCGGAGCTTGGCACACGGGAAAATCCCTATCGGTTCCTGGACGACGCCCTGGACCGGGCCCAGCGGGAACAGCGCCGGCTCATCTTCCTTACCGGATTCACCCTGATACGCCGGAATACGGAGATTACCGGGGATATTGAGATAGACGGTTCGTTTGATGAAAACTGGGGAAGGCCGGGAACCAAGGCGTACATTGAAATTCCCCAGGGGGTGGAGCTGAGGGTTCGGGGCAGCCTGAACCTTCGGGATGTGGCCCTGGAACGGATGAACGGCGCGGACGGCCTCTTTCGGGTACGGTCCGGGGGCATCCTGACCCTGGATGATTCGACGGTTTCCCACATGGGTTCGCTTTTGACGCTGGAGAACAACGGTACGTGCCTCATTCAGTATACCAGCCTGCTTTCTATGGTTTCGGGAAGCGAATATGCTCCCGGCGGCGCCAGGAACCAGCGTAACCCGGTGGTAACGGGATCGGGCGCTTCCCTTACCATCAGGAACAGCCGCTGGGAACAGGAAGGATCCTACGGCATCCTCGGTTCTTTCCAGGGCGGGAGCTTCCGGGCGGAGCTCTGTAATTTCCGCATGGCGACCCAGTCAACGGGAACGGGTTTTATCTTTTCCGGGACTACGGTGGACATGGCGGACCTTACGCTGACCGTGCAGGCTCAGGATTATGCTTCCGCCCTGGAGCTTACCCGGTCCCGCCTGCGAATGACCGGCGGACGTATCGGGGTTTCCGCACGGGACGGCGTGGCTATTCTCGCGGAAGGCACCGACGCCGTATATTCCCGGCTCGACATTGCGGTGAACTCCTCTTTTGTGGCCCGGTGCATGGAAATCCGGGACCGCTTCCCCCAGGTGAGCGGCTGCAACTTTTTTTTCATGGGCTCCTCCCGCCGTTCGGAAGTATTTTCCGTGCCGCGGATCGGAGAAACCCGCACGGGAACCGGTCCGTCGGGGACCCTGGTTCCCGATGCAGGCTCGATACGGGGGAACACCTTCCAGGGTTTTACCCACATCATGGGTAACGAATACCCCCTGGGCAGCCTCCCGGACTTTAACCGCGCCTTTGCCCCCGCAGGAAGCCCGAACATCAGCCGATGATCTGCGGCCTTGATGAAGCCGGACGGGGCCCCCTTGCCGGCCCGGTCTGCGCCGCCGCCGTGATCCTGCCGGCGGATTTTCCACAGGACATCCTGGGGGACTCGAAAAAGCTCACCCCCGCCCAAAGGGAGGCGGCTGAGAAGGTCATCTATCAAAAGTCCCTGGCCTGGGGCATAGGCTGGGCCTCCGCCGTTGAAATCGACGAGGTCAATATCCTTCAGGCCAGCCTCCTTGCCATGCGCCGGGCCTTCCTGGACCTGCGTCCCCCCGGAGCGGACGGTCCCGGACTTCCCCCTAACCTAACGCCGGAAGAAGCCGTGGCGGACGGCCGCTTCATCCCGCATATCGCCGTCCCCTGCCGCGCCGTGGTGAGGGCGGACAGCCTGATTCCTGAGGTGATGGCCGCATCCATTCTTGCCAAAACTGCACGGGACCGCGAGATGATCCGCTATTCCCAGCTTTACCCCGAGTATGGCTACGGCAAACACAAAGGCTATCCCACCAAAGCCCACCGGGAAGCCATTGCCCGTTACGGACCGTCGCCCATACAGCGGATGAGTTTTAGGGTTAAGGGATAGGGGAAGTCCCGGCGAATACCTGGACGACTTATAAAGGCGCCCGTCTGATCAAAAAAGGCGCCCGTATTGATCGGAAAGGCGCCCGTCTGATCAAAAAAGGCGCCCGTATTGATCGGAAAGGCGCCCGTTTGATCAAGAAAGGCTCCCGTTTTGATCAGAAAGGCGCCCGTATTGATCGGAAAGGCGCCCGTCTGACTTATAAAGGCCCCCGCCGATCCCGGAAGTTTTTAATGCGTCCGCCCGGACGGTTTGCCGGTCCGCTTTACCACCACCCGTTTGGCCGGTTTTTCCCGGCTGCGGGAGGCAGCGCCGGATTTCCCTTTTCCCGCGTTGGCGGAGTCTTTTGTCCGGCCCTTCAGCCTGATCTTGGGGCGCGCAGGGCCAAAGGCCGCTCCGGAAGTTTTTTTGTATTCCCCGCCGGGCTTCCCGAATGCCCTTCCGCCGCTACGGGCGTCTTCCCCATCCTCCCGTGTCCGGATTTTGCGTTCATCCCCGGCCTTGACTCTTCCCCGCCGCTTCTCCCGCTCCGCCTTTTCCAAGACCCGTAAGGATTCGTCAAACCCTTTAAGAAACTCCGTCAGGTCTTCCGCAAAAAGGACCACCGATTGCCGGTCAAATCCGCCGGAATCCCGGTTCTTGCTTTCCACGATATTAAGGTAAAGGTCCCCCAGGCGGTTTTCCTTTACGTTAAAAAAGTAGGTCCGGTTTTCTAACAATACCTTGGTAGAAAATAATTCGCCTCGTATTCCCATAGTTACTGCCCTCCATCCGCTTCGATAACCATTCGGCGCTGCCATTCGATAAGGTCCCGTTCCATCCGTTTGTCCGATCCTTCGGCATCGGCCATAACCCGGAACACCGGCTCCGTACCGGAACCCCGCATCCAAATACAGGAGGTTTCGCTGCCCGCCTTATTGGTGAATATAATACGTAAACCGCCCCGTCCCGCTTCCCTAAACCGGAGAACTCCCAATTTTTCTTCGGTCCCCTGGTAGGCGGCGGCTATCCAGGCGCTTATGCCGTACCGGGTTTTAAGGTATTCCTTCCGTTCTTCCCATTCCCTCAGAAACACTTCCTGGTATCTGTCCTTGAGGACGGCGTGATCCGTCGTGTTGATTTTGAGAAGGGCCTGCGGGGTATAAGACCCGGTGGTAACGAAGGCGGGGAGGGCGGCGATGATGTCCGAAAGAGTGAAGTCCGGGCGGTAGACCTCGGCCTGATCCGAAAGCGCGCACCAGAGTTCGAAGAAGCCCTTGCGGTCTCCCGCGCTCCGTATGGTAAGGAGCTTGATCAGGGCCGTTACCGTATTGATGGGGTCCCGTACCGCCGAAGGATGGGTAATGTTGCCCCCCGCGGATCCTTCCCCCAGGATGCGCACGATGTAGCCCCGCTCCCGGAGCTTCCGGGCAAGACTTACCACATTGGCTTCTCCCACCTCGGCGCGGAACACCGAAACGTCAAAGGCATGGGCGATACGGTCTATCCGCATGGAAGTGGGATCGTTTACCGCCACCGCCGCTTTTTTCAAGGCGTTCCCATAATTGTCAAACGGGAGTTCCCCGGTCCAGACTAGATGGGCCAGTTCCGACATGCAGGCCAGGGCAAAGACCTCCTGGGCCTCCAGGGCTCTGGCCTGGCCTTCGCTGTCGTCCCATATGACCAGATTTCCCCGGTCTCCGTCGCAGTCGGGGACATAACCGAGAACAAAGGCGGGATCCTCCCGGTGAGCCTCCTCAAGGAAAACCCGGCAGGGTTCCAGGGATTCCCCTTCAGGCACGATGCGGTGGGCTATGCTTCCGGGAATGTCATTGATGGCCTGGCAACGCACTCCCAAGCCGCCGAGAAAATCCCGGTCTATGGAAACGGTTCTGGCCGATCCGTTGAGGTCCGCAACTATGCCCAATGGCCGTTCCGCAAGGCCGGCTTTTACGGCGGCCAGGAGTTCCGTTTGGCCCGCAATATCCTCCGCGCCGGTTACCACATGGCGGGTAAAGCGGAGATAGGCGTCCACAGCCGCAGCCTTAATCCGGGAGGCGCCGGAGTAAACCCGCGCCAGGACCCCCGCTTCCGCCCGGTTCACCAGGGCTGCCGCCCGCTCCACACGGTCCTGAGCGGCCATAAAGGTTTTGAAGGTTTCAATGAGTGCGGCCGCTTCTGTTCCCGGCAGGATGCCGCCATCGGTAAGGCCGAATTTGAGGCCATTGTAACCTACGGGGTTGTGGCTTGCGGAGATGAACACAAAGGCCGATGCCGGGGAACCTGATTCCGCGCCGCCGGCTTTCGCAAAGGCCATGATCTCCGGGGCTGCGGTGATAAAGGCGTACTGCACGGCGCAGCCTTCCCCCAGGAGCGTCCGGGTCATGACGTCCGCTATGGCGGGTCCGGTAGGCCGGGTATCCATCCCGATAATTACCGCCGGGGCGGGGTTACCGGTTATTTTTTTCAGGTAGTCCGCAAAGACCTTGGCGGCAACCGCGGCAATGACGGCGTGGGAGGCGGAAATCTCCGGCGCCAAACTTTCTTCCCCGCCGGAGGCTGCGAACACTCCCCGCCAGCCGGAGGCCGAAAGGATCATGCCGTTTAACGTTTTGTCAAGAAGATCTTCCTTCAAACCGGGGTCGTCAATTTTTAATGGTATTTTTACCGGGTCTCCGATGACAAGTTCCATGCCGGGATACCGTATTAAGGCCATAGGGCAAACTCCTTCCAATCCAATCCCCATGGAAAACCACGGGGGAATAGTATACCGAGGTTGTTGGGTTTTTGCTATAGCGCTATTCAGGGATACCAAGATTGGCGTATGTAAAAAACGGGGAATAGAAAGTTGCTTTATGTTTAAGGGCCTTCCGTCTCCCTGCAATCCGCCCTTGTTATCCGCAAATCATCGTGATGTCCGGGGTCGTTAAGTAAATTTGCGCAAAAACAGTTCCCGGTTGAATAATCAGTGTAAAAATACTATCCTGAACCCAATGAAAACTAACAGCCTCACCATGGAAGCCGTAGCGCGGAAAGCGGGAGTCTCAATTACCACTGTTTCGCATGTTATCAATAAAACCAGGCATGTCAGTCAAGAAACTATGGCGGCGGTCTTACAGGCGATAGAAGATCTGAATTACCGTTCCGTAAAAATGATTAAGTCCTATAAAAATATCTGTATTGGAGTCATTCTGGCGGACGCCCGGGAAGATTTCTTTACCTCCCTGATTAAGGCGGTCGAATCGGTTGCCACCGACTATGGAACATGTATTATTTTTTGTGATTCCGAGATGGATATTGAAAAAGAAGAAAAAAATATCGCCGCGTTGGTAGAGCGAAATATAAACGGCCTGCTCCTTGCCCCGGTGGAAGCGGATCATATCCCCGAATTTTTAAGAAGAACCTCTGTCCCGGTTGTTCTGGTAGACAGGCAGTATGAATCCCATGATTTTTTATTTGTCGGCATTAATAATTTCAAAAGCGGTTATGCAGGAACAAAGCATCTTTTTGAAAAGGGAAGCAGGCAGATTGGCTTCATAGGATATTCCCTTTCGGTTTATACTATTAAGCAGCGTATTCTTGGGTATAAGGCCTTTATGGTGGATAACAGCCTGCCTTTTATCCCAAAGGTTCTGACCCTGAATTATAATAGGGAAGACTCTTCCCCGTTGATTAAACAATTTATTCTTGATGAAAGGCTTGACGGTCTTATCTGCGCCACCTCCGCTCTTTGTTATGAGCTTATCGCGGTTCTGGATACGCTTGACATGGAAACGCGGAAACGGCTGAAAATTATCACATTTGACGATAACCGCTGGTTTGATTATCTTAAGTATCCGATATCAGTGATTTCCCAGCCGGTGGCGGAAATAGGTAACGCCGCTGTGGAAAATCTTTTGCAGATGATAGAGCAGAAAAATTCCTTCTGCTCTGTAAAGCGGGAATTACTATTCGATACCGGCATTGTTAGCCGATAGGATAGACGCAAATAATAATAGATAAATGAGGCTGTTCCAAAACTGAAGTTTTGGAACAGCCTCAAATAGAAAGACGATTATCAGAGCCGCATAATCGCAACGCACTTTCCGCACAGTTTCTTAGTATATGGTTTTTACCGCTCCCGCGTCAATGTGGAATGTCGCGCCCAGGCAATAACCCGCCTGCTTTGACGCCAAAAAAACGTAGAGCTTGGCGGTTTCTTCTGCTGTTGCAAAGCGTCCTATGGGGGTCATGGCCTGTGCAATATTGTCAAAATATTGTTGAACCGATATCCCCTGCTGCCGGCTTAAAATTCCGGCTGTTTTATACCAATCAGGAGTAAGTACCAGTCCCGGAGCGATGGACATAACACGGATATTATCCTTGATAAGCTCGTCGGCCAGGCATTTGGTGTACATATTCAGAGCGGCCTTGGTGGTATTGTAAATAGGCTCGTAATACAAAGGTTGAGTGGCGCACATAGAAGTGGTGTTGATGATCACTCCCTCGCCGGGCCTCTCCTTCATTTGGGGAACCAGCAGCCGGGAAAGCCGAACCGCCGCCATTACATGGAGATCCCAGTAATAATACCATTTTTCGTCCAGAGCGGTCATGCTCTTTTCCTCAGAACCGGTCCCTGCATTATTGATCAATATATCAACGCCGCCTAGTTCTTTTACATAAGCGGCAAGGCTTTCTATATCCACCAGTTTTGAAACATCACAGCTTTTGCCATATACTATTGATCCTGGATAGGAGGCTTTAAGATCTTCGACCACTTTTTCTATCCGCTCGCCATTCCGCGCACAGATGATCACATCGGCCTTCTCTCTTAAAAATTCCTCCGCCACCGCTAAACCGATGCCGACGCTTCCGCCGGTTATCAGCGCCACACGGTTTTCTAGCCCTAAATCCATATTCCTTTCCTTTAAAGTTCTATCATTACCTTTACCACATACGGATGTCCGGCGGCGGCGTATTCATAGGCGGCAATAGAATCCTCAAATTTGAATGTTTTACTGATGAAACGTTTGATATCGATCTTTCCCGCGTTTACTAGGGCGATTGCCCGGTCAAAGCAGTTGATGTATCTGAATATGGTTTCAATGCGAAGCCCCTGGCCCTGTAGAAAGGATACGTCAACAGGGACCGTACCATTCATCATCCCCACAAGAACAACCGTTCCTCCCTTCCTGGCGCACCTGAAAAAATCAGGGTATACCCGGGGACTTCCTGAAGCCTCAAAGACAACATTACATCCCTTGCCGCCGGTTTCCTTTGCGATGAATTCCAGAAGGTCCGTCTTGGCGGTGTTTACTGGAATGATGTTTTTATCGTAAGCGCCGACGAGGTCCAGCTTTTCCTGCTTTACATCAGAGATAAACACTTCGCCGCACCCGCCTGCCAGGGCGGATATGGCGCACATAACGCCTATGGTGCCGCAGCCTACCACCAGGGCCGTATCCCCAGGGTTGATGGCGGCTTTCTTCGCCGCCTCAATGCCGATGGCCAGGGGTTCTATCATGGCCCCTTCCGCCGCGCTCATACCCCGGGGGAGTTTAAAGCAGAACTGAGCGGGATGAACCACCGTCTCTCTAAGGCATCCGTGGACCGGGGGCGTGGCCCAGAAAACTACATCAGGATCGATATTGTACATCCCCACCAGTACCTCTTGGGAACGCCTGTTGGGAATCCCCGGTTCCATACATACAAGGTCCCCCATCTCAAACTCCGTTACCTTTTCTCCTTTCTCGATAATGACCCCCGCCGCCTCGTGGCCTAGAATCATAGGCTCCCTGACTATAAAACCGCCGATGGACCCCTCTACATAGTAGTGTATATCACTACCGCAGATACCACAGGCTTTAATTTGTATCTTCACATCATAGGGGTCGACTGTCTCCATGATAGGAAAATCTCGAAGGCTCAATTTTTTTTTCGCTTCAAGTACTAACGCTTTCATAATCTCCTCCTGAGTACATACAACAACCAAAAGATTCCGGGTATTTATTCGAAATAAACGCCCGGAGTTACATAGCATTTTTACTTCTTTTTTTACTTCAACGCCCCGGTCTTTTTGTGAACTGCGATAAGTTCGGCAATATTATCTTTCGTATACAGGGGGCACACAATATCAGTGTTCACGATACTAGTAACCGCGCCGGTAAGGATTTGATTGGCAAGCTCCATGTTTTTCCGGGCAAGCTCATCAGCGTTCTGGAAGGCGGTTCCGGTCATGCTGCCTTCTTCAATGAGGAGGGCAGCGGCGGCGTCACCGTCAACGCCATAAACAAGCAACGAATCAAACTTAGGATTGCCTTTTACCGCTTCGATGGCACCCATCGCCATATTGTCATTCATGGAAATAACCGCGTCGATTTGGGGATTGGCTTGTACCCAATCTTCCATGTACCGCATGCCTTCATCCTTATTCCAGTGTCCCGATTGTTCGCCGACAATGGTAACATCGGGCCGCTTGGCAAAGAATTCCTGTTCCCAAGAGCGCCGTCTTTCAACGGAATGGAGATTGCCGTCCGGACCCCGGAGTACGACAACTTTCGCGTCCTGGGGAATCTGAGTTAAAGCCAGTCGGGCTACCACCGCACCCTGCTCGTAGGGATCAGCATCTACACTGTTGGTAACCGCCATGATAGCCGGATCCGGCACCCGAGGATTGGTCAAGATGATTGGAATCTTCGCTTCAACCGCCTTCCTGATGTAGGGTTTCTGGGCTTCGCTGTCATTCGGCTGTAGGATGATCAGGTCGTACTTATTGGTGATGGCGTTTTCAATCGCCGCATTCTGCTTGGCATCGTCGGCCTGACCGTCAACGACGTCAACTTTGAGGCTAGGGTACTTCTTCGCTTCTTCCTTAACGGAATTCGCGAGCCATGCGGCAAAAAGATCCGCCTGAGCGCGGGCGATATACACAACCCGTTTTGTCCCTCCCGAATCCTTACCACCCGCGCCAAACGCCATTGCCGATGCTAAGAAAAGCGTCAGCACCATCACAACACCCTTTTTCATTCTCTCCTCCTAAAAATATTTTTAAGCGCAAAGCGCTTACTAATCTTTCCCTATAACCGCATACCGGATAATGCATAAAACATTAATACAAAAGTTTTATGTTTTTTCCTGCACGGTTAAGGTTGGAAAGATCAGTTATTACCCGTTCTATTCCCGCTATTTACCCTATCGATACCAGTGGACAAGTCCTTAGGTTTGGATCGATTGTTTTTCGCGCGGATATCCATAATCACCGCTAAAGCGATAATAATTCCCTTAATGATTTGCTGAATATAGGAATTAACTCCCAACAGGTTCATGATGTTATTGAGAATGCCGACAATAAACGCACCGGCCAGCGTTCCCATCGCGGTCCCGATGCCCCCCGAAAAGCTGGTCCCGCCGATAACCGCTGCGGTTAAGGCTTCAAATTCGTAGCCCTGGGCCGCCGCCGGCAGTCCGGCGTTATTTCGGGACATGAAAATAACCCCCGCGAGTCCCACAAAAATACCGTTGAGCAGGTAGACAACGAATTTCGACCGTGAGACTTGAATGCCCGAAGCGTTCGCCGCTTCCTCATTGCCGCCTATGGCGTAAAGAGATCGTCCGAGCCGAGTGTTGTTCAGAATGTACCAAGTAGCAAAGAGTATCAACACCATGAAGATAATGGGGATAGGGATGTAAAAAAGAGAGCCTTGTCCCAGTACCACAAACCCGCCGATCTGATAAATGCTCTGCCCGGCGGTATAGAGCAACACTAGTCCTCTTGCCATAGTCATAACCGCGAGGGTTGCGATGAAGGGAGGCGTTTTGAATACACTGGTTAACAGCCCGCTTACCATATTGCAGAGTATGCCTATCGCCAATCCTATAGAAGAGGCGAAGAGCAGAGAATCTGTAGCCTTGTATACCGCGACGGCGAGTACCCCGGCAAGGGCCAATACCGCGCCGTTGGCAAGATCGATAAGGCCGGCAATGATCAGCATGGTCTCCCCAAAGGCGAGGATGGCAATCACGGAATTTTGCTTCAAAATATTGCTTAAATTCGCGGGGGATAAAAAATTCCTGTTCAGCAACGTGCTTATCAGAAACGCGGCTATTAATATGACAAAAATACTGTTTTTACTTATAAAGTACATAAACCGGGATACCGGAAAACCAGTGCGTTTAGCCATTTTGTTCCTTCCTTGTCTCAGCATTCTTACACGGACGCTTTCGCGCCGTCCGTGGCATTGCCTGTGGCATATTGCATTATTAATTCCTGAGAGAACTCGCCTCGTTTCAACTCGGCGACTATTTTCCCTTTTGACATTACATAGATCCTGTCGCACATCCCCAAGAGTTCTGGCATTTCCGAAGAGATCATGATGATACCTTTCCTGCCGTCCTTGACGAGTTCGCTCATCAATTTGTATATTTCATATTTAGCTCCCACATCTATCCCCCGTGTGGGCTCATCAAGGATTAACACCGCCGGATCTTTGATAAGCCACTTGGCCACCACAACTTTCTGTTGATTCCCACCGGAAAGATTTGCCGCACGAGTTTCTATTGAGGGAGTTTTGAT
>JAITLF010000283.1 GCA_031278025.1 Treponema sp. | reverse complement strand
TTTACCACCGGTAATGAGCAAACGCCTTATTGGCCTCCGCCATTTTATGAGTATCTTCCTTCTTTTTGAAGGCCGTTCCCGTATTATTATACGCATCCAAGAGCTCTGCCGCAAGCCGCTCCTCCATACCACGCCCCGCACGCGACCGGGCGGCTTTGATAATCCACCGCATACCCAAGGCTTCTCGCCGGGATTCCCGAATTTCAACAGGCACCTGATAGGTAGCGCCGCCAACCCGCCGAGACTTTACTTCGACAACCGGTTTAATATTATCAATCGCCTTGAGAAACACTTCCAAAGGTCCCTTATCGGATTTCGTCTTTATAACATCCAAGGCGTTATGCACAATACGCAGGGCAACAGAACGTTTTCCTTTCCACATCATGCGATTAACAAATTTAGAAACTACCACACTGTTATACTCAGGATCCGGCAAAACACCCCGATCCACCGTTTTCTTTTTTCGTCCCATTTCCCCACCCTTACGCCTTAGGCCGCTTAGCGCCGTATTTAGAACGACTCCGCTTACGATCTTCCACGCCAAGAGTATCCTTAGCACCCCGGACAATGTGATACCGGACCCCGGGGAGGTCTTTAACCCGGCCGCCCCGAACCAGAACTACCGAGTGCTCCTGAAGATTATGACCAATTCCGGGAATATATGCAGTTACTTCAGTTCCATGAGAAAGACGAACACGGGCTACTTTCCGCAAAGCCGAATTTGGCTTCTTGGGGGTAACCGTCATAACACGGGTACACACCCCTCTCTTTTGAGGGCAGATTTGAAGCGCTGGCGACTTCGTTTTGGAACTGACCTGTTGCCGTCCGAAACGAACCAACTGGTTAATTGTAGGCATGTACTAAAAACTCCCTATGAGGTTATATCCCAAAATTCGCAATGGGTATATTAGGATATCAAGAAGAAAAAAAAAGGTCAAGCAGGTTCCGTGTTTTTTGGGAAAAAAATCAAAAAATCTTTGCGGGAACCCGGTATTGAGCCATGTTCTTGAATAACGTGAGTTCGATGAGACTAATGTATCTGCGAATGAACGCGAATTTTCACGAATTATTTGGAGAACATTGCGCTAATTCGTATAATTCGCGGACTATTTTCTTTGTTGTCGAACTCACGTTGAGTATTATCCGCCACTGGGGTAACGGTGCTCTCTATGTGGTCCAGGTCCGCCGGGTCGGTCCAGGAAAGGCTTACCTGCCCGTCGCCGACTGTTCCGCTCAGGCCACTTGTCTCGGCGAGGACCTGGTGTCGACGCCGTTTTTGGTCAACGTAGCAAAGGTGTAGCCTGATACTTTTAGCGCAAGTTCTCCATTATCGTTACTGATGTAGGTATAACACGTGTATGACTGCCTGTCGAGGGTAGGAACTATGTATACCAGATTGATATTGCCGTTCTTGGCCTCCCCTGCGTAGGAACCGTAGGCCTGGTATATGGGCCAACGTGGTGTTGAGAGTATTACCCGCCAGACTGTGTCAAAACCCATTGCCTTTTGTATATATAGTGTTGTTTGCTTTTTTATGTGGTCTTACACCGCTATATATAGCGGCATCATCGCGATTTTCTGAGTTTTGACACAGTCTGCCGCGCTCCCGCCCCATATTACCGTTGTTTCGGTAAAGGTAACGGTCAGAATATCCCCGGGTGTACCGTAACCGGGCACTACCGGTTTGTCTCTCCAGGTTCCCAGCAAGGCTGCGTCAATATCACGGTTAGGGGTATTGCCGCCGCTTACTGTAACGGTCGCCGCACCAGACTTCCTTGTATCAACGGGGGAGATCGCCTTCCCGGTAAGGGATACGGCGGTTTCATTTATCCTGCACAGGCTCCTATATCGGGGAATAGGCTCAAGGCAACTACACGCTAGCCGTCATGCCCACGCCCCAGCGTATCACCTGGATTGAGGAGAACAGGGCGGCAAAAACCAGGGCGATAGGGAACCCCAGGGGCAGACCGGGGCTTACCACCATGAAGTTGTACATGCCGTGGACAGCGATGGCAGAGAGAAAGAACACGAGGGCCCGAAAGGGAGAACGGGGCAGACTTGCGGCGGCTATACCATCCCGGCAGCCGCAAGCGCTGTGGAGGGGGACGGCGGTAAAGGAACGGAGCAGGGCGGCACCGGGATCGGCGGCACCGTATGAGGCGGTCTCAATGACGGCGAAACCCAGACCTCCGAGGAGGCCCATAGCGGCACCTAATGAAAGGGATGCGGCTCCAAAAACCCGGCGCGAAAAACGACGATGGAGCGACAAGAAAACCAGGAACAATAACAGGCGGCCCGCTTCCTCGGTCAGGGCAATCTGGACGAACAATTTGAAGAGGAGGGTTCCCATGTCTATCTCAAACAAAGGAGGAAAAAGGCTTTGTAAAAAGCCGGCGAAGAGCGGAGCTACGGCGCCCGCAAACAGAAAGCCAAGAAACCACCAGGGACTTAGCGGAAATCGAATGACCCGGAACCAAATAAAAACCGGCACTATAGGCAACGCGGATATAACAATGACTAAAACCAATATCCAAATTCCTGTCATGGCTCTGGTTTTATTTTAATCGTTACTCTAGGGTAGAGTCTATGAGAATTTCACCATTTGTTCATCATATTGTCATACTTGGACCGAAGCATTCGGGGAAGACCAGTGCAGGCAGGGAATTAGCCAAACTCCTAGGGGGCGCCTTCACCGATCTGGATGAACTCATCAAAGCCCAAACAGGAAAAAGTTCCCGCGCCTTGTTTAAGGAATCGCCTGAGGCCTTCCGTGCGGCGGAACTGCGGGCCCTGGAAAGCTTATTCCCCGTTCAACCCTCAAGGGGTGTTGCGGAGTGCGGAGGTATCGTCAGGCAGGACCGCAACGCTCCTGGGGTCATTGCCGCTGGTGGGGGGATAATTGATAACCCCAAGGCACGGCAGCTTCTTTGTGAGGGAAACGGGTTCTCCCTGGTGAACCTGGAGGCCTCCGCAGAAACGGCCTGGGAGCGGATCAGCCAGGCGTCGGCGCAGGGCGGGGAGATGCCGCCTTTTCTCGACACCGCAAGCCCCCGGGAGACCCACTGGATACTCCATGTGCGCCGGGCGGCGGCATACCGGGAGATTGCGCACCTTACGGTATCGGGAGAAGGCAAGACGCCGGAGGAAACAGGCCAGGAACTATTCAAACTCCTGGAACTATTATCAGACGAGACTGTTCCAAAACCCGCGCCTTGAGTTCAGCGTCCCGGTTTTCACGATCAAAAATGGAGCGTTCACGATCGTGAAAATCGACTTGCGGAAAGCCGGCACGGGTTTTGAAACAACCTCAGACTAAAAGCAATAAGTCAAAGACCACGGCATAGCCGGTGGCTTGAGGAGGCCCCCTTAATGGGGGCAATCCACTTACAAATATTTTTCCTTCTCCAGAATGCTTTGATTGGTACTCTACCCTACTCTTATTTTCGCTTGGCATTGTCGGGGGAACTGCGGTAATAGGGTTAAACCATCCCTGGAGTAAAAACACCAGGAATCCGAAGGCAAAAAGCCCACCAATCTGGTATGTTTCATACCTCCCTCCTGCAGCCTGTTGCACCGCAAAGAGGAAATGAGGATGCCTTAAAGTACCGCTATCTTCGCCTCAATGGCGCGGATAACCTCGTCCGGGGTAGAAGCGCCGGCGCTGAGACCTACCGTAGTGCAGGACGCGACTTCCGCCGGTATCCCCTCAATGTTCTCCACAAGCCACGCGGGCTTACCGGAGGATTCGGCAATCGCAAGAAGACGGCGTGTGTTGGCGGATTCCCTGCCTCCGGCAACGATCACCGCGTCAACCTTGCCACAGAGTTCCCGAAGGGCGTTCTGCCGGTCCCGGGTTGCGCCGCAGATAGTGTCGATAACCTGGAGGCTAGAAAAAAATGACCGGATGGCATCTCCTATGGCGGCGTATTCATCGGGAGAAATGGTAGTTTGGCCTATAAGGGCGGTCCGGGCGCCGGGTTCTTCCAGGAAGAGCCGTTCCGCAGCCAGGGCCGCTTCGTCCCCGTCCGCAACTACGGTACAGCCCGGCGCATATCCTCGTATGCCGGCTATCTCCCCGTGACGGGCTTCACCGGCAAGGAAGACGCGGCATCCCGCCCCGGCAAGGGCCAGAGCCTTCATCTGGCTCGCCTTGACCTTGGGACATGTGGCGTCGGCGATACGGCATCCTCGGGAAACCAGTTCCGCTTCCAGATTAGGACTAATCCCGTGGGCCCGGATGACGACCACCGTCCCGGAAAGATCCCAGGGCAAACAGCCTTCTTCCAGAACCTCCACGCCCCGTCCTTTCAAGTCTTTCAGAACCTGGGGGTTATGAATCAGGGGGCCTATGGTATACACCCGGCCTGATTGGGCGGCCTGATCGTAAGCCAACTCCACCGCCCGGCGTACCCCCATACAGTACCCGAGTATGCGGGCCTTCACCAGTTCCATGAAGATGCTAGGATCTGCACGGCTAGTCCTAAGTCCGCACTATTACCGGAACGGCACGCTTTTTGACGGCCCTCTTTTTAGCCAGCTTGTCCCACAAGTACACTATGCCTGAAGCGATGAAGATAGTGGAGTACACGCCGGAAATCATGCCTATTATCAGGCACAGGGCAAAATCCTTCATAGAATCGGTGGTAAAAATGAACAGGGACAGGGCCGCAAGCATGGTGGTTACCGTGGTGATGATGGTCCGGCTCAGGGATTCCGTAAGAGCGCGATCCAAGATGTTCACGAAAGAATCATTAGGGGCTATACGGCGGGTTTCCCGGATCCGGTCAAAGATGACGATGGTATCGTTGATTGAGTAACCCAGAATAGTCAGGATGGCCGCTATGGTAGTAGTATTGAATTCCATACGGGTCCAGGTGATAAAGGCCACCATCATAAGGGTGTCGTGGATTATGGCCACAACCGCGCCTATAGCGAACTGGGGCTTAAACCGGATTGAGGCGTAGATCAGAATGAGGAGGAGGGTCATGGTCATGAGGATCCCCACCTGATCGGTCAACTGTTTGGAAAACCGGGAACCCACGTAATCGGATCTGGTTACCGCTACCCCGCCGACGCCAAAAGTCCGCTCCAGCGTGGAGATGATCTGCTCGGCGGGGATACCCTCTCCATCAATATCGCTGTCTTCCATGCGAATCATAAAACGCCGGTCCGTTTTTTCTCCCAGCACCTGGACGGAAACCGTTCCCAGGGACAGAAGGCTGGTACGCACATCCTCAATGAAAATTTCCGGACTGCCGGCAGGGAGGTAGTGAACTACATAGGGATCGCTTCCGAGGAGGGGATTACCCTGGGTACTCTGAACGATCCAGGCGGACTGGGCATCCGCCGGAGCCCTGGTTGTAACCGATATCCCTTCCACCGAAACCAGCGCCCCAGTCAGCGCCCCTATGCCGGAGTACTGGGCATACGGGAAGGTATGAGTAACCCCGTCAATACCCGCGCCGGAAATCACAACATACATATTGCCCCGGTCAAAGGAAACCGAAGCATTCCCCTGGCCGGACCAGGTCAAACTGAAAGCCGAGGGGGCAAACTGAACTTCCTGGATAAGGCCGGCCTGGAAATCAACACCCAGATTAAAACCGCCTTTGGCAAAATATCCGACAACCCCCGTCAGGATAAAAACACCCGACAGAATGGCCGCGGGTAAGAACAAGGCCGAAAACCGGATAATTTGTTTCATTTCGCACCCCTTGCAACTTCACGTACCGGCCGCAGAGGCGCCCAACTGACGGAGACACCCTTAGTCTTCATCACATCGGTACCAAAGTCGAAAATAAGCCGGGAGACAAAAAGAGCCGTAAATACGGAGGAGAACACGCCGATGGCAAGACTCACCGCGAAGCCCTGGATGGGGCCCGACCCCAACTGGGAAAGGAACAATGCCGCGATAAAGGTAGTTATATTGGAGTCCATGATGGCCCAAAAAGCCTTGTCAAACCCCGCGTCAACCACCGCTTTCCGGCCTTTACCCAGGCGCAACTCTTCCTTCATCCGTTCAAAGATGATGACATTGGCATCCACCGCCATACCTATCGTCAGGATGAATCCCGCAATACTCGGCAAGGTCAGGGTAAAATTGAAGGCCGAAAGAATACTGCCCATAAAGAAGATGTTCAGCAACTGGGCAACCACGGCGTTGACCCCGGATCCTTTGTAGAAAACCAGCATGAAGAGCATGACCACCGCCAGACCGCCCAGCAGTGCGTAAAGTCCCTGTCTGATGGTGTCCTCCCCCAGGGAAGCGCCGATAGACTGTTGGTTTGCAACTTCCAGTTCCACCGGCAGGGCGGCGGTTCTGAGGATTACCGCGATATTGTCCGCCTCCTCCTGACCGAAACCGGTAAGGCGCACCGCATCCCGGATGGCGGTCTGTATGGTGGCCTGAGATTTGACCCGGTCGTCCAGAACAATAGCCAGGGGTTTACCCACATTGGCGGAGGTAAGTTGGTAGAAGATATCTCCTCCCTCGGAATCCAGCATGAAAGTAACTTCTGGCCGGCCGTCCAGGTTGTTCCGCTCTACCACAGCGCTCCTGATGTGCGTACCGTCAAGGCCCACCTCTTTCTTGATAGCGGTGTACCCTACCCTCTCGTCAAGGCCGTAGCGATCCTTGACATAGACCCCGCAAATCACCACATCGGAAGGCACTATTGTGGGATTGACGAGGTTCCCGGCGCTGTCAAAGGTAGTGGCGGGATTGGCAGCGTAATACCGGTTAAAAGTATCCGCCGCTTCCTGATCTACCATGTGGAAGGCAAGGCTTCCCCTGCCCATGATGATGGAGTTGATCCGTTCCGGGTCGGCGGCGCCGGGAATTTCCACGTAAATCTGATCCGCTCCCTGGCGGCGGATGACCGGCTCGGTAAGGCCGAACCGGTCTATCCGGTTATTGAGGACTTCCAGGGCGCTGTTTATCCCATCTTCCTTGTCCTGATCGGTAAGGGGCCGGCCCAGCCGTTCCTGAAGGGAACCGGTGTCCGCCCGCAGGACGATACTCAAGCCCCCGGAAAGGTCAAGGCCCAGTTGGACCGCGTTCTTTTGAAGATTTTTCAGGGCGAAGATGTCGTCCCGATATTTACTTTCAACGGCTTCCAAAGCTTCTTCCCGGCTGGAAAAAACAGAAAGCACCGCCGCGGCATCCCATCTTTCCGGAGCAGGCAGTTTCGCGTTCCGGGTTATCTTCTTCGCCCTGGCGGTCAGGAACGAAAAATCTTCCGGCACATCCCCGCCAACACGGGCGGCATCAATGAGCCGTCCTAATCCCAGCATGGCTGTCCGGGAGGCATAATCCTTTATCTGTTCCCGTGATCCTAAAGCTATGGCCTGGTTTTCCTTAGGCACCACGAAATACCAGCGTATGGTAGGGTACAAAAAGACAAAACACACCGCCACTATCACCAGGATAACGGCCAATCGATACCGCTTGCTCATTTCATGCTCCGATTAATTCATTTATCAGACTTTTCAGCCGTTTCTTTATTCGAATCGCCGGCTTCAGCCTTCTTCTCTTCGATTTTTTCGCCCTTTCCGTCGGAGACCACATTAGATATGGCGCTGCGGCTGAATTCCATCTTGGTGGCCTCATCAACCCTGACGATAACCGAACCGTCTTTTACGCTCTGAATGACCCCGTGAATGCCGCCTATGGTAACCACCTTGTCGCCTTTCTTCAGGGCGCCCAACATACGCTGGGTTTCTTTCTGTTTTTTGTTCTGGGGACGGATGATCAGAAAATAGAAGATACCAATAATCAAGGCAAACGGTATCAAGGTCGTAACGAACGAAGAAGCGGAACCGGCGTCGCCTCCACCCTGAGGGGCTGCCATCAACAGGGAAAGCATAAATGACTTCATACGAATAACTTCCTTTCAAATTAATTGAGAATCCAAAGTAGCACAGAAAAAAACGCCGGGTCAAGCAGGAGGAGGAAGAGAGCCGAAGGACCCGGGTCCTTTGCACCCCGGGGGCCGGCCCCGGACCCGGCCCCCAAAAGGGATTGTTTTTTCGGGATTCCATTGTATATTAGTACCAGAGGAGCGAATGATGAGTGATAGGTTGAAAATGCCGGCCCCCCCGTTGCGGACATCGGGGGGGAGGTGGGGGGGGGGGGGGGGGGGGGGGGGGG
>JAITLF010000166.1 GCA_031278025.1 Treponema sp. | reverse complement strand
GCTGTATCCAACCAATGTGCTCCTGATCATCATCCTGGGAATAGCCAACATCCCCTATTCCCGGTGGTTCCGCTGGATCTGGAAACCCCTGTTTGCCCTGTTGGCCTTATCCGCCCTGGCGCTGCTTGTTGCCGTCTCCATTGGGTACGGACCCTACTGATTTGAAATGTTAATCCGCGAATTTCCCGACTTCGTTCCTATGTCCCTTGAGTTAAAAAAAGAAATGCACCCCCATCTTTCCCTGACCCCCGACGGAGTTTCGGAGTATACCTTTTCCAATCTGTATCTGTTCCGGAACCGGTATGCGTACCGCGTTTCCCGGTATTCCAGGCGGACTTCCGGAGACCAGGAGACCTTTATCGTTTCCGGGGAACGGGAGGGTAAAAAATTCTTCATGACCCCCTGTGCGGTTCCCGGCAGGGATATTCTGGAAGAGCTTTTCAAGACCCATGATTACTGGAAGGGCATATCCGACTCGGTGCTTGCCCCGCACCGGACGGAGCTGGAAGAATGGGGCGTGGGGATTACCGAAGATCGGGATAATTTTGATTATTTGTATCTGAGAACCGATCTGGCGGAATTGTCCGGGAAGAAATACCATAAGAAAAGAAACCTGGTAAACGCCTTTCTTAATACATACCGGCATGAGGAGCGGTCCTTAACCGCGGATAGTATCCCCCATGCGATTATGGTGCTGGACCGTTGGAGGCTTGATAAGGGAATTGACGGAGATTATGCCGCCGCCCGGGAATGCCTGGAACTCCTGGGGGTCTTAAACATGCGGGGGAGCATCTACTATGTGAACGGCAGACCCGCAGGCTGGTGTCTTGGGGAAAGCCTGGCCAGGGGGAGGATGTTCGCCATTCATTTTGAGAAGGCCATTGATGAATACAAGGGAATCTATCAGTATATGAATCAGGCATTTGCGGCGGCCCTTCCTAAGTATTACAGGTATCTCAACCGGGAACAGGATATGGGGGATGAGGGGCTTCGGCATGCAAAAATGACCTACCGCCCCTACGAGTTTGTACGGAAGTATACCGCTATCCGGCGGGGTTGAAGCACAATACGATTCTATACATATATAAACAACCCCGAAGCACATTCGGGGTTGTTTTTTAACAGTACCTATTGCAAAAGGCTGCTAGGACTCCTTTGTGGCTGATACCTGCGGAGTAGGATCATACGCCGTTCCGCTTACTGCCGAAGGGTCCTGATCCGACCATGCTTTGCCTTTGGCCAGTTCCTTGCCCAGAAGGTAAGACAGGGTCAGACAAGGGCCGCCCAGATTCTGCCCGGGGAAACCAAAGTTGTATGCGCCGGCAAAGAAGTCGCCGATCATGGTACCGGTGTTGTAGAGCCCTTCGATGGGGGTGTCGTTAGCGTCGCATACCTGTAAATATTCATTGGTACGCAGGCCGCCGGTAACGCAGAGGAAGGTGGAGGGAGTCGATCTGGACATATAGAAGGGGCCGCAATATTTTTCCGGACCGGAAGTAACGCTTTTATTCTGGTAGAGCGGATAGAGCAAATCAGGATTAACCTGGAATTCTTCATCTCTTTTGTTTACGGCATACTGGTGATACCGCGCGATTGACGCCAGGGCATTCGTTTTGTTGATGGTCCATCCCATCTTTATGGCGTTATCTATAAGAGCTTCCCAGGTTTCGCCGGTCGCATATTGCGCCGGAGCGGGATTACCGTCAAAGCCTATTCCGGGTTGGGCGCCGGCGGCCCACTGGGCTTTTATTCCCTCCGGGCTTAGGGGTTGGGCGGGGTCCATAGGTTCACCAAAATAGCCGGGGAATTTGAAAGTTGGATCATATTCTACTATGTCATTCATAAACACACAGCCGGATTGTTCCCATTCGTGCTGGGTGTCCGCATAGTTTGCACCCCAGACACCATAGGCTATTCCCCCGGGCTGATTCATTTTTGAATAGGCGCCAAAGCCAAAATTGGTGTTCTCATTATGGAAACGCTTACCGTTGATATTGAGGTTGAGTCCCCAGAAGTTGTCGATAACCGCATGGCTGGGGCCGGGCACAGCCATATTGATCATGGGGGCGTTGGGGAATACCTTCTGCCAGGCAGCGCCTACCCAGAGGCCCATTTTCTGGCCCTGTCCGTCCATGAGGCCGTTAAAGCCGTTAAAGAAATCAAGCTGCATATCGTAACCGGGTTCATCAAAAACGATTTGATCTTTAAAAAGCTCATACGCATAGGGCGAATAGCGGGCCATCATGTCCCTGTCCCGGGAAAAATCACCGGTAGCCAGCACTATGGCTTCCCTGGCGACGTATTTCCAATATATCCCTTTACCGTTATACCCATCGTCGAGTTCCTCGGCGATAACCGCAGTGACTTTGCCTTCTTTGCCATCGGGCTTGTTTTCGGTCCCGCGAACCAGATAGAGCGCCTTGGTTGAATATTTGATTGGGTTCCCGCTTATCTTCTCAAGATGCTCGGCGTATGCGGAAGCGCAGAGGGGCGCGCCGGAAAGGAAGGGCTGTCCCCCTACGCTGTCGGTACTATTGTAGAAGTTATGGGTGGAAGGCGGAACGGCCAGCGTACCGTCGGAATCGGGGTAGGGCGGTTCAATACATACCCGCAACTGTTTAGAGCTGTTATACATTTTGTTGATCATCCAGTCCATGGATTTGCCCGACCACTTGAACCACCGGGACCATTTGATCTTGTCCATGGCGTACAAACCCGCAAGCTGTTCGGCCTGTATATGCTCAACGATATCATTGGCGGTAACAGGAATCGGATAATCCTTGTCCGTTGCCTCATTTCTGGCATTGTACCTGTTCAGCAATTTGCTCTGATAGGCGGACCCAATCGCGAAATTGGAGCCGCCCCGGGATACGGCCGTCCGTCCGGCGCTGAACAGCCTGACATCCTTCCCTTCTTCCGCTGCGGCAACCGCGGTACAGAGCCCGGATATGCCGGAACCGATCACCACGATATCAGCGGTGACAGTATGGGCCTCGTCGATAAGGGAATCGGAAACAGCGGAAGGAGGTATTTCAAATTTCCATTTATTCTCGCTGCTGTCCGCCGTCAGGGGATCGTTTAAATCCCTGTATTCTACCGGATTCTCGCAGGCGCCTATTGCCCCTGCAATGGTAACGCCCACGACTCCGGTCGCCGCGCCTTTTAAGAAGTCCCGCCTGGACAATCCCGAAGAAAACTTGCCTTCTTCTTTGGGGTTTTTAGTCTCTTCACTCATATAGTACCTCCAAAAAAATCGTTATAACCTGACAGGTTAATAGTAGCCCCATCATTTTTTGTCAAAATCGCCAGCTTTGATTTTTTCAAGCGCCTTTTTCCCGGCTGCCTTGATTCCCTCCCGGGTCAGGGTGGCGCTTGCCACCACGTCTACCAAATGATCAAAGTCCTGGTGTTCTATTATGAGATCCTTCGCCGAGGGGTGCGCAGCATTACCGGAAATAACCGCAGCGCCATAGCCTATTGATTCCTCATGGACGAACTGCACGTCGGTGATAAGCCCGGTATCCATATCCATAACCACCGTTACCGATAACGGATTCAGACCCCTTCCTGAAGCGGTGGCCTGTCCAATGATTAATTCCGGCTTGGTTTCGGATCCGTCTCCATTGGGACATCCCGCGAGCGCGAGGCCCAAGATCAGGCCCGCACAGAATAATAATCCAGTCAACTTAGCCATGAAAACATACTCCTTGCTTGAAAAAATTTAACTTTACAGGATTTTTCCTGTAAATTACCGGAAAAAAGGGGGAAAAAGGATTGCTCCGAAATTTTAGGGGAAACTGCCCAAATGAGAAAAAAAGAAGAATATGCCAGGAAACTACTATAAAATAAATACGGAGGGGGGGGGGCACTGTCAACAAGTTAAGGGATAGACACCCTCCCCAAGCCGTGGTAAACCGGAAACGGGAGGGTATCATGGGAAAAAAACTTGTTTTGAAGCAGTTCGAGACCTGTTGGAAAAAGCGGATTATGAAAGCCGTTCAAAGAAACAGCGG
>JAITLF010000093.1 GCA_031278025.1 Treponema sp. | reverse complement strand
TACAGTTCCAGTAGCAACGCGGCCTCAACTTCAAGCAAGGAGGTCATAACAATGATATATCGGTTGTTCGCCAATTGCGCTTCGCTCGGCGGCTTCCCATGACTCTTCGTGCGGTTTGTTGCTTTCAGCCCTTCAACTCCTTTCGCTACGGACTTTTGGTCCGACTCTTCCTCCGTCTTCCGCATCGCACAGAGTCGTACCGGCTTAGATCCTTCCATCTGCTTATAATACCGGGTAACCGCTCCACTTGCCCCCGCTTCCAGATTTTGAAAGAAATCCGTTGAGACTGTCGAATAAATCCGTCAATAGGCAAAAACTACTATATATGGTATGTTAAAGGTAATTGATACGCTATATATAGTGTCTTAAACCTTTCCGGAACACTTTTTCGACAGCCTCGTTACCTCATTTGTTACTGAATCAAGACAGCCTTCATGTGCCAGACGGCGGTAATCGCCTGCAACAATTTCACCCATAAGCCAAAATGATTTTTTCAAATTTTTGCTGTAAAGAGGATAACTCCCGTAAAAAATCAACGGAAATAACATTCGTAGCGTCCAGACGCAAACCGTCAATATCAAATTCTTCTATCCAGTATTTTACCGTCCCAAAAAGATGTTCACGAACTGCATGGAAATCAAGATTGAGTTTTACAAGACTTGTATGTTCAGCCCATCCCTCATAAGAAAAACCATCGTTATATTCATTGTTTCGGGAAAAATCAATATTCAAATACCAATCAGCATATTGGGACATCACCTTCTTTTCTTTAATATCTTTAAAGGCGAAAAAGTCCCTCCCGGTATGATTGAAAACGGCGTCAAGAATTACAGAAATATCATTTTCGTGTAATATACGGACTAGTTCTTTAAGATCATTATTATTACCAAGCCTGCGTTCAACATGATAATAATCCACCGTGTCATATCCATGAGAACTTGACTCAAAGAGCGGCCCAATATAAAGAGCGTTTATTCCAAGCGATAAAAACCTCGGTATATGTTTAACCAGTGAAGATAACCCTTTTCCGGCGGGTGAACAAAAATCATTTTGTTTCGGCGCTCCACACATTCCAAGCGTATATATATGGAAAAAAACTTTATCAGACCACTTTTCCATTTTATTTTCCGTTTTTGTTGTATTATATAATCTTTTTTTTACAAGTGAGGATGTTCCAAAACCCGCGCCGGCTTTCAGCGCCCCGATTTTCCCGTATAAATCCTGAACCCGTCCTGTTCTGAACAGAGGGTACCCGCCTCAATCCCGCTGCCGCGGGGTTTTGGAACAGCTCAAGTACCATAAATTTCGACGAATTTTAGGCCTGGGTTCGCATAACGCACTATATCCGCATCGCTGTGGCATATGCCGTCACTGTCGTTTCGGAAACTCCGCCACCCCCGGCGCGGAACTGGACACTATCAATTAAGGGAAACCGCATCGTTGTTATGTTAATGATTTGCAGGTGAGGCAAATATTTCAAGGAAATATTAGTGGTGATCTGCAAAATATGAAAGTATGAAGGAAGATGGAAGTATCCGGATACTAAGCCACCTGAAGCTCATTCAGTGTAATATAACGAATTGCGCCCACAGGACTTGTGCCGTTTTTTCCCGCATCATACGTTGAGGATCACCTTTCCTGCTTGATTATATTGCTGTTCCCGGGTAGAGCACCGCGTTCTTGGGAATGACGATGATCCCGTCCACGATGTAATAGTGGCCGTAGTTGCCTTCGTTGCGGTTCATACCGTCTATACCGATACGGCAGCCTTCGCCGATACAGGCGTTTTTGTCGATGATGGCGCCTTTAACGATAGTCCCCTTGCCTATACCGATGTTGGGGATATGTTTTTCGGCGTTTTTCCGCTTCTGGGCATCGGTTTCGTAGAAGTCGGCGCCCATACAGATGACACCGTTGAGGCTTGCCCCTGATTCTATGATGGTTCTTACCCCGACTATGGAATTGGAAATCGTCGCGTTGGTGATGATACAGCCCTCGGCGGCGATGGACTGATTCATGTTGCTGAAGTTCATTTTTGAGGGGGGAAGGTTTCTGATATGGGTGTAGATGGGTTTTTCTTCCGCGTAAAAATCGAATTTCGGTGTTACGCTGGCCAGGTTCAGATTTGCTTCGTAGAAATTCTTGATGGTTCCTATATCTTCCCAATACCCATTAAAGACATATGCATTGACCTTGAGGTTTTTGATTGCCATAGGAATGATCTCCTTGCCGAAATCGGTAGACTCATTGGCAAGGCAACTTTCCATGGCATCGGCGTTAAATACATAAATACCCATGGAAGCCAGAAACTCATCCCCCCGGAATTTATCCTGCCGCAGTTCCGCAGGGGCCTTAAAATCAGAGATATCTTTCGTGGGACCGGGTTTTTCCAGGAATTCGGTAATTGTGCTGATTTGATTCACCTTGAGGATCCCAAGCTGGCTGGCATCCTCCCGTGAAACGGTTGTACACGCTATGGAAATAGCCGCCCCCGATTCTTTATGTTTGTTAAGGAAGTCCTTCAGGTCCATACGGTAAAGCTGGTCCCCGGAAAGGATCATGTAATACGAAGGATTTTGGGTTCTGAAGTGAATGAAATTTTTCCGCACTGCATCCGCGGTACCTTCATACCACCCTGAATGTTCAAACGTCTGTTCAGCCGCGAGAATTTCGACAAAACCCTTGGAGAAGGAATCAAAGATGTAGGTCTGGGACAGGTGCAGATGGAGGGACGCGGAATTAAACTGTGTCAAGATATAAATCTGCCTGAGATTCGCGTTGATACAATTTGAAATTGGAATATCCACCAGCCGGTACTTTCCCCCAAAAGGAACCGCCGGTTTCGCCCTGGCTTGTGTTAAAGGGAACAAACGGGTTCCTTTTCCGCCGCCTAATACAATTGATAAAACCTCCGCCATTGGGTACCTCCTTCCTGGACTAATCTACCCAAATTATAGGGGGAAATGAGTAGTTTGTCGATAGTTTCTTTAGTGTTTCCGGGTGTTTTCCTCCTTATGGAAAAGTAAAACACGGGTGTACGAGTCGTACACCGCTCTCTACAACCCGTAAACTCAGGTTTACAACTCGTACACCGCTCTCTACAACTCGCCAACCCACTTTTACAACGCGTACACCTGGGTTTTTGTTAGGAAATCTGGGTTTTCTGACAGGAAACCTCTCTTTCCTGATAAGAAACCTCTCTTCCCCGACAGCAAACCTGGGTTTTCTTCACGTAAACTCAGGTTTACGTCTCGTACTCCTCTCCTTACGAGCCGTACACCGCTCTTTACGAGTCGTACTCCGCTCTTTACAAGCCGCACACCCCGCTCTCAACGTTGCGGGCCTATCGCCCGGCGCCGCAGGTCCCGCTCTGCGGTTAGGCGGATTAAACGGGTCTTGGCGCAACGCGCCGTCTTGCGAATGAAAAGCACTGTGGGTACAATACCCTTATTATGGAAGTGAAAGGTAACACGCCGGCCCAGGGGGACGTTATCGCCCAGGCGGCCGGGTTGTTGGAGCGTTCCCGGACGGAACTTGCCCGGCGTATCGTCGGGCAGGCCGAGATGCTCGACGGGCTTTTGATGGCCCTGACCGCCGGGGGGCATATACTGCTTGAGGGGGTGCCGGGGCTTGCCAAGACCCTGGCGGTGCGGAGCCTGGCGGAAATTACGGCCCTTGAGTTTAAGCGGATTCAATTCACCCCGGACCTGCTTCCGGCGGATATAACCGGAACCCTGATGTGGGAACAGAATACCGGGAAATTCACGGTCCGCCGGGGGCCGGTTTTTGCCAACCTGATCCTGGCGGACGAGATCAACCGGGCGCCGGCTAAGGTCCAGTCGGCCCTGCTTGAGGCCATGGAGGAGCGGCAGGTAACCATAGGGGAGGCTACGTATCCCCTCCCTGACCCGTTCCTGGTTTTGGCTACCCAGAACCCCATTGAACATGAGGGAACCTACGCCCTGCCTGAGGCCCAGCTTGACCGGTTCCTCCTCAAGCTGCTCATCCGCTATCCCCGGCTTGACGAAGAGGCGCGTATCGTGGAAAGCCAGCGGGCGGGGGACGATGTGGGGGCTTTCCCGTCCCTAACGCCGGTCCTGGACCCTTCCTGCCGGAAAACCCTGGCCGCCGCCGCCCGCGCCGTGCATGTAGACCCGCGCATCACCGAATATCTGGTCTCGGTGGTGGCCGCGACCCGTCCGCCCGCGCCCAAAGGCGGAAGCCTGGGGCATCCCCGTTCCGGGGAGGGAGAACGGCGGCAGGACCGGGAGGGGCTCTACCGGTACATCGCCTTTGGAGCGTCCCCCCGTGCTTCCATTGCGCTCTACCGGTGCTGCCGTATCCGGGCGCTGTTTGAAGGCCGCGCCTTTGTTACCCCCGAAGACGTGAAGGCCGCCGCCTTCCCGGTCTTACGGCACCGGATCGTCCTGTCCTACGAGGCCGAAGCCGAGGGCCTTGACACCGACGGGGTGATTGCCCGCATCCTGGCCCTGGTCCCCGCGCCCTAAAGGGCTTTGTCATGGACCGGCACGAACTTCTGCGAAAGATAGCCGCCTTTCACCTTGTCTCCCGGGATCTGGCCGAAGATCTTTTAGCCGGGGAATTCGCGTCGGTTTTCCGGGGGCAGGGGATAGAATTCGACGAGGTCAGGCAGTATGAAGCGGGCGATGACATTCGTTCTATAGACTGGAACGTAAGCGCCCGGTTCGGCAAACCCTTTGTCAAACTCTACCGTGAGGAACGGGAGCTTACGGCGTTTATCGTCCTGGACTGCTCCGCTTCCATGCATTCAGGGGGAATCGCTGCGGACGCGGGGACGGACGCCGTAACCCGGTATGAACAGGGGGTGCTGGCCGCCGCCCTGGTCGCCTTTTCTGCGGAAAGGACGGGACAGCGGGTGGGGGCGGCTTTTTTTGACCGGGACATTACCAGAGTCTACCGTCCCCGGAAAGGGCGGCCCTATGTATTGGCGATGATAAGCGCCGCCTTGGGCGTGGAAAATCCCCGCCGGGGAAGCGGCCTGGGGGCGGCTTTGTCCGGAACCGGGCGGCTCCTCAAGCGGCGCAGCCTGGTGGTCGTAATCTCCGACTTCCTCTGCGTAAACTGGGAGCGGGAAATGGGGGACCTGTGCGCCAGGCATGACGTCATCGCCGTCAGGATCACCGATCCCCTGGACTGGGAAATACCCTCCGGCATAGGCCTGGCTGCCCTGGAAGACAGCGAGACCGCCTACCGCTTCTACGCCCCCGTCGCCTCCGCATCCTTCCGCACCGCCTGGGCCGAATGGCATGAGGATCGCGCCCGGCTCTGGCAGGCCATCTGCCGGCGCGCCGGCGCGGCCCGGCTGGAGCTGAGTACCGCCGCCTCCGCCCCGGTCGTTCTGGCCCGCTTCTTCCGGGGAGAGCTGCGCCGGAACTACCGCGCCCGGAGGCGCTGATGCGGTCCCTCATCCTTCTCCTCTGCCTGGTCCTCCCCACGTTCCCCGGAAGAGCCTTGGATGTCAGCGTCCAGCCGGAGGACGCCTACCTTATCCCGCAAATGGTCTTTGTGGGGGATCCGGGGCGGCTGGCGCTTCCCCTGAGTATCGCCCTGCCGGGGGGCAGGGGCGCGGTTCTTGATGATCCCGGAGCGCTTCCCCGTGCGCCCGGCGTGGTCATCACCCGGATAGCCCTGGAAAACTGGGGGGAGACCGGTCATCTCACCGTTGATTTCAGGGCCTATGCGCCCGGCGTGATAGCGCTGCCGCCGATAGAAATCGCTTCCCTCACCTTTCGGGGGCTTACCGTGAATGTCGCCTCCATACTGGAGGCCGAGGGGGGCGCCCTGGTTCTTTCGGGGCCGGCCCCGCCCCTGGCGGTTCCGGGGACGATGGGGCTGATCTACGGAACCGCCCTGGGAATTGTTGTTTTTATCGCGGGGTTTACCCTGCTGGTTCTGCGGGGCGGGCCGGGTTTCCGGCGTTGGCGGGAGTGGTTCAGGCGGCATTATCTTTTTTGGTCTATGGGCAAGGTCCTGAAGCGTCTGGGGCTTGCCCTGGACTCAGGCGGGCAGGGGCAGGCCGCTGAGGCGCTGGACAACCTTTCACGGGAGTTCAGGACGTTTTTGGGTCTTTTTACGGGGATGAACTGCCGGGCCATGACCGGGGAGGAATTTCTTTTGCTCCCGCCCCTGACCCCCGATCCCGCCGGGCCGTTTCTGACGGATTTTTTCCGCCGCTGCGACGCGCTGCGGTTCAGCGGCGGGGAAATAGAATGCGGGTGCGCGGCGGAGCTTCTGGGGCAGGTTCGGGATTTTATCGGAAAAATGGAAGGAAACAAGGAGAGAGCGGTCTAGAAGTTTGAAAGCGCGGCGTGAGGGGAGGGAAGCGCGGCGTGAGGCGTGTAAAGATGGGTGTACGAGTTGTAAAGAGAGGTTTACGGGACGGAAACCTGGGTTTGTGCGGCGCAAAAGTGTTTTTGCGCGGCGCAAAAGCGGGTTTGCGATCAAAAAATTCAGGCGTGCGGAGAGGAAACCTGAGTTTGCGGGGAGGAAAAAGCGGTTTGCGGGGAGAAAAGAAAGGTGTGCGATCGAAAAAGAGCGGCGTGCGGGGAAGAGACTCAGGTGTGGGGGGAGGAAACTCAGGGCTGCTCCCCGCCGGCGGCGCCTCCCGTAACGGCGCGGGTGCGGTATGAGCATAGGCTTTGAACGGCCCCTCCTGATTCCGGCCGGGGCGGTAATCATCATCATCCTCTGCGGCGTTTCCCGATTTTTCAGGGATGCCCTGACGCTGGAGATTCCCCTGGGACCGCCGGGGGGCGTTCCCTTCAAGCCCACCCTGAACCTGACCCTGCTCGTCAAGCTCCTGGGCATCTGCGAACTCTGCGGCGTCTTCCTCCTTTTTGCGGCGGCTGCGGGGCCCCGCCTGGTGTCTACCGAAACCGTCTGGCTTGACCGGGGGGCGGATGTGCTCTTTGTGCTGGATACAAGCCCCAGCATGGCCGGCCTGGACATGGACGGACGGACCCGCTTTGACGCGGCACGGGATATGGTGCTGGATTTTGCAGACCGCCGGCTTGCGGACGCCATCGGGCTTGTGGCGGTGGGGAACGAGGCGAGCCTCCTTTTGCCCCCCACGGTGGACCGTCCGCTCCTCTATTCCCGGCTGGAAACCTTGCGGATCGGGGAGTTGGGGGACGGTACCGCCCTGGGGCTCGGTCTTGCCATAGCGGCCCTGCATATACGGGGTTCCCCGGCCCCGCGCCGGGCGGTAGCCCTCATCACCGACGGGGAGAATAACGCCGGGCCGGTGCATCCTGAGACCGCATCCGAAGCGCTGCGGGCTTCCGGCGCGTCCCTTTGGGTGATAGGCGTCGGGTCCGCCGGGGAAGTCCCCATTGATTATGTGGACCCCATTCTTAAAGTCAGGCGGACCGGTTCTTTCGACTCCCGGTTTGACCCGGAAAGCCTCCGCGCCATTGCCCGCAAGGGCGGGGGAACCTTCATCGCCGCCCCTTCCGGAAGGGCGTTTGCCGAGGCCTTTGCCCGTTTCGCGGATGCGGAGATGACCGTCGGGCGTTCCGGAACGGTGAACAGAACAGAAGACATCCACAGGCCGGTGATCCTCTCTGCCCTGATTCTGATCCTTCTTCCCCGGTTTATACGGCGCTGGATAGGGGGGGCCTTTTTTTGAGCTTTGATTATCCCTCCCTGCTTCCGTGCCTGGGCCTTCTCGTTCCCCTGGCGTTCCTTTCGTCCGTCCATTACCGCCTGAGCAGGGGCGTCCTGGTCTTCTTCCCCTCCTTCCGGCGGGGAACGGAATTTCGGGAGCTCCGGCTCCGGTACTTCCTGTCCGCGGTTTTTTTTCTCCTCTCCGCCGCCTGCCTCATCGTGGCCCTGGCCGGACCCCGCTGGGGAACCCGGCTTGCGCCGGAATTCCGCCGGGGAACGGATGTAGTCCTGGCCCTGGATCTTTCCCGGAGCATGGACGTGCGGGACGGCGGGGAAGGAAGCCTTTCCCGCCTGGAACAGGCGGCGGTCATAGCCGGCGAACTGGTAACGTTGTCCGGGGGAGTCCGCTTTGCCGTGGCGGTGGGGAAGGGGACCGGGGTTCTCGCCGTCCCCCTGACCGACGACGCCGAGGCGGTAAAGGCCTTTCTGGAGGGTCTTTCGACATCCCTCATTACCGGCCAGGGGACCAATCTGGAATCCCTGATTGTCGCGGCCTCCGAAGCGTTTCAGCGCGGGTTTCCCACCCTCAGGCGCATCATCCTGTTTTCCGACGGGGAAGCCCATCAGGGGTCTTTTTCCCAGGGAATAGAGAAAGCCCGTGCTGGGGACATCATGATTACGGCGGTGGGCCTGGGCAGTGAAACAGGAGGGATGGTCCCCGCCGCAGGACCGGAGGAGGGGCAGGCGGAAACCTTGATGAGTTTTCTCCGCCGGGATACCCTGCGGAACGCGGCGGAACGGACCGGCGGCGCCTATCTTGACGGGACCCGTGAGCGGGCGGCGGCCTTTCTTTCGGACCATATCGCGGCGGCGGCCAGGGAAACCGGGGCTGCGGGTTTCAGGCGGGAGCGGGTCTCCCGCGCGTATATCTTCATCATTGCGGCCCTGGCCTTTCTGGGGGCATCCAGGGCATGTGAAAAGAAACGGAGGAGGCGTCATCATGGGGCGTAAAAACGGCGCCGGGCATCTTGCGGGGCCTGGGTTGGCAGTCCCTGCCCTGTTGTCTGCGGTCATGCTTCTTGCCGCGTCCTGTTCCGATATGCCGGGGAAGCTGAGAATAATCGAGGGGAGCTTTTTCAATTCCCAGGGGATGTACCCAGAGGCTATCGCGGCGTACCGCGCTTCCCTGGCGTTTACCGCCGCCGTGCCGTACGGGGAATACGGCCTGGGGGTCATGTATCTTTCCCTGGACGAGGGGGATGCGGCCCTGGGGCGTTTCGCGGCGGCGGAACAGGAGCTTAAGAACCTGGATGAGGAAGAACACCGTGAGCTGCGATACCGGATTCACTATAATTGCGGGGTGATCCGGTTTCGGAACGGGGATTATGCCGGCGCGGCGGAGGATTTCCGTAAGGCCCTGGAAGCCGACAGCAGCCATCTTGAAGCGAAGCGAAACCTGGAACTGAGCCTCCTGTCCATGAATCGTCCGGGGAACGCCGCCCCGGCTCCCCTTGCGGGCGGGGATAGGGCCGGAAGAGGGGAGGGGGCCCAGGACGATGTTCTTTTTGATTATCTGCGCCGTAAGGAGGAGGATCGATGGAGAAGCCGGGAATGGGTCGAAGACGCTTCCGTATCGGGCCCGGATTACTAGCAGCCGGTTGCAGGCTGCACAATTCGTATAAAGAAATGCGGGATTTCAGGCTTTTCAAGGCTCTGGCTGAACGTCTCACCGTGGGATTTTTTGTGGTATTGTCCGCCCTTCTCTGGCCGGTTTTTTCCCAGGAAACCGGTTATTTCCCTGACCCGGACTACTACGCTGAATACGGCCTTACTCCCGAAACCGATCCCCCCGAAGAATTCGAAGGGGAGTTGAAAGTGCTTCTGGAAACATCCCCGGAAATCCCGGAGGTTCATGGGGAATGGATAGTCCGTATCCAGGTGAACCACCCGAATCCCCAAGAGGTTTCCGTCATCATGCCCGATCTTCCCCCCTCCCTTGTCCTGGACCGAATCCGTACCTCCGCACGGCTTGCTGGACAGGGCGGGGCGGCTAAACCGGAGGCGGGAGAAAAGTGGACTGCGGTGGACTTTCTTTTTGTCCCCGGCCAGATCGGGCGGGTTTCCCTTGCCCCCTTTGAAGTACGGGTCCCGGGGCGTCTGGGTTACAGCCTTCCGGTATCCGCGCTGATCCAGGGCGGTACCGGGGAGGCCGCGGTGGTATGGGAACCGGCGCCTTCATCCCTAACGGTAGGACGGAGCGCCGAAGTAAGCCTCCGCCTGATGACGGGGAAGATGGAAAACCGGCAGGCCGCTCTGCTTTCATATCAGATTGAAGCGCCGGTTAATGCCATCGTCGAGACCCTGGGCGCGGCGGAAATCGGCCCCGGAGAGTTTGCCCTCCGCTTTCGTATTATCGCTCTGGAGGGGCCTTCCGTCCGCCTTCCCTCCGGCCTGGTGAAATATGGGGGCGCCTCCCTGCCCATTCCCCCACGGGAGTTTAGGGTTCTGCCCGCAACCCCGGCGGCTTCCGGCCTTTCGTCCGCACAAGGACCCGCGCCGGTTCCGGATCGGGGGGCGAATGCCGGAACTGGGGATGGCGCGGCGCGCGGTGGCGAAGGGCCGCCCCCGGCTCCCTCCTTCCCGTCCGGCCCAGACACGGGTTTCCCGCTTTTCTTCAATATATTCATAAGAGGCTATGAACGGGCCCTCGCGGAAGCCCGTTCCTATTGGGATCGGGGTAGGTATGCTGAAGCCCTGGTTATCCTCAGACTGAACGAGCGGGAACTCGCGGCGGGTCCGGTTCTGGCTTCCCTGCGCCGGTCTGCCGAAATCGCCCTGGGCTTGGGGGGATTCACCGAAGACGAGAGGTGGAGGCCCCGTGTTTTTTTCCTGGCGCTGGCTGCCACAGCTTCCTTCATCCTGATCGTCATGCTTCCCGCCGCCTTCATTACAGGCGGCAGGCGGAAGATTTTTCCCGTAACTTCAGGTTCTTCCTGGGGTTATACGGTTATTGCCGTTTTTTTATGTGGTATGATCGGGATAGGCCTCTACGGATATTTCGGCGGTTCGGTGAGGGATTTGCGGGGTATTCGTACCGGGGTACTTCGGCAAACGGGCTCTTATAGGATGCCGGAAGAAGGGAGCGTTCCGGATATGTTTTTCCGGGAAGGGGAAGCGGTGCGGATCCGTTCGGTAACAGATGCCTGGGCCTACATTGAATCTTTTGAAGGCAAGGCAGGCTGGGTCCCGCTGGATCGGATTATTCCCTATTAAGGTGGAAGATATGGATTTTGGGGATATTTTGGACGCATGGGATAAACAAACCGCACGGGCCGTGAAAAAGCGGGGAGTGATCCCGGGGGACGGCGGGGAAGAACAGCGGTCCGTTGATCCCATGACAGCATGGCTGCGGGTGAACGGCGTTTACGACAAAGACGCCGAAAGCCCGGCGGCAGAACGGCAGGTTGCGGAACGGCGCCGCAGGCTCAGGACGAAAAAGCCCGACGCCATCCTTGACCTCCACGGTCTTACCCGTGACGAAGCCTGGGCCGTCATGGAAACTTTCTTTGAGGAAAGCCGCATGAGGGAACTGGAGAAGGTCCTCCTCATACACGGGAAAGGAAACCACTCGGAAGGGGAAGCGGTATTGAGGCGGGCCGTCCTTCAGTTCATAGAGAAATGCCCCTATGCTGGCGAAAGCGGCCAGCCTGCTGTGGAATTAGGGGGAAGCGGTGCTACCTGGGTATTACTGAAAGCTACCGTTCACGGTAAATGATGCGGCCTCTGCTTAAATCGTAGGGGGAGAGGGCAATCCGTACCCGGTCGCCGGGTACGATGCGGATGTAATGCTTGCGCATTTTTCCGGAAAGATGGGCGAGAATGCGATGACCATTCTGATTATCAAGCTCAACTCTGAACATGGTGTTTGGGAGGGCTTCCCGAACGACCCCTTCAACTTCAATTGCTTCTTCTTTAGCCACTATAACTCCTTTTTCCCATGCTACTTGTTCGTTCCGGTCCTGTCAACCAGGGGAAGTTAGGGCGAAAGGATGATTACAGCCGGCTGGAGACAGAAGAAGCGATAATCGTCTAGTTGCTAATGGAGGGGCCGGGGGCGGCGCCCTGGGACCCAGGTCCCTTAGAGGGGGTAGCCTGCAACCGTGTGCGGGCGGAGGGGGCGGCTGCCCCCTCCTTCAATTTGCCGCAGATTGCAGGGCGGGCGCATTAAACATTCTTAGGGAACAGCCGCCACAGGTCCCCTTATCGCCGCCGGCGGCTACGATGCCTCGTCAGACTTCACCATGATGTCCGGCGCGGTTTCTGGCGGCGGTACGTACCGGCGGTACTACCGGCAACTGACGGCGGCGGGGCCTGCGGCGTGTAAACCCAGGTTTTTGCGCCGCAAAAGTGTTTTTGCGCTGCACAAAAGTGTTTTTGCGCTGCACAAAAGTGTTTTTGCGTAGCGGAAAAGTGTTTTTGCGCTGCATAAAAGTGTTTTTGCGCTACGCAAAAATGTTTTTGCGTAGCGGAAAAATGTTTTTGCGTAGCGGAAAAATGTTTTTGCGCTGCGGAAAAGTGTTTTTGCGTAGCGCAAACCCGGGTTTCTGATCGAAAAACCGGGGTCCGGCAACACCGGAGCCCCGGCGGGGGTATTTTTTTTTAATGCGCTCGCCCTGCCGCAGATTGCCTTTAGTCTTGCGGACAAGGGTGGTAACGGGTAGTATAAGAGCCGGATCGTTTGCGGGAAAACGCAGAAAGCACTTTACAGGAAGCGTTCTATGGACATCACCCCCTTTGCGGAAGTAATTGAAAAACGGAACCTCAAGGTTGAAGGAATCATCCTATTCAAGGGGGGCCGGCGCGTTGCCGAGCGCCGCTGGGTCCCCGAAAGGCCCCGTCCGGTCTATTCGGTGAGCAAGAGTTTTACCGCGATAGCGGCGGGTCTGGCCATTGCCGGGGGGAAACTTTCCCTCCGGGACCGGGTGGCGGACGCTTTTCCCGGCCCGGCTTCACCCCGGCTGGCTTCCCTCACCCTGGAACACCTGCTCACCATGAGCCGGGGGCATGGGGGGTTCTCCCGGCCACGTACCGTCGCGGATGCCCTGGAGCAAACCCTCGACTTCGATCCCGGTACGCGTTTTGTCTACGATAACGGCAGTACCCTTCTGGCCTCCGCCATGATAACCCAGGCTACGGGACAGAAGGTCCGGGATTACCTGCTGGACCGCCTTTTCCGGCCCCTGGGGATTCCCGATCCGGTGTGGAAGGAAAGCAGGGACGGCTATACGTTGGGCGCCACCGGCCTGGAACTTACCACGGGGGATCTTGCCGCCTTTGGGCAGTTGCTGCTCCAGCGGGGCAGTTGGAGGGGAGAACAACTCGTCCCCGCTGCGTGGATAGACGGGGCGAGCCGGCCTCATATTTCAACGAAAGAAACGGGAAAACTAGACTATGATATAGGGTATGGCTATGGTTTTTGGGCCTGCCGCCACGGGGCTTACCGGGCGGACGGCAAAAACGGTCAGTTCGTGATAGTTTTTCCCCGGCAGGAAGCGGTTGCCGCCATTGCTTCCGGCGAGCCGGACATGGAAAGCATTCTTGCCGCGGTGTGGGAACATATCCTCCCTCAACTTGATTCATAATAGCGCGATTCATAATAGGATGAGGGGGAATCTATGCTTTGGTTTGATATTTTTCGTTTTAGTTTTGCCGTCCTGTTCATCGCCCTTCATTGCGCCATGATGGCCGGCCTTTTCCGGGAGTGGCGCGGGGACCTCCGCGTTACCCTGCCGCAACCGGGATTGGATAGGGCGGGGGAGGGCCCCAAGGTTTCGGTGATTATCCCCGTCAGGAACGAAGAGCGGCGGATTGAAGGGCTTTTGAAAAGTCTTGCCCTACAGGATTACCCCGATGCGGAATACATCTTTATCGACGACTGTTCTACCGACAGGAGTCCTGAGATACTGCGCCGTTTCGCCGAAACAAAGCCGGAGGTCAGGATCATCACCCTCACTGAAAATACCGGGGTGAATAAAAAACAGTACGCCCTTTGCCGGGGTACGGAAGCGGCTGCGGGAAGCCTGCTGCTGTTTACTGATGCGGACTGCGAAGTCCCTTTCTGTTGGATCCGGGCCATGTCTTCCCGAATGGCCGATCCCCGGACGGGCCTGGTCATAGGCCCGGTCTTCAAGAAGGGCGAGGGAACGGGTTTCTTTCAGTATTACCAGTGTTTTGACCACGCCATACGGTACCTCTACCTTACGGGAGCCACCGGCATAGGCGCGGCAAGCGGCGGGTTTGGGAACAACCTCATCGTCAGAAAGGCCGCCCTGGATCGCATTGGCGGCTATGGCCGGATTCCCCCCTCTCCCACCGAGGACGCCGCCCTGGTCTCCATGATACGGAGCGGCACGGATTACCAGGTCTACGCCGCCGTCAAGCCCGACCTTTGGGTACGGACACGGGGCGAAGGCTCCTGGAAACCCCTTGTCAACCAGACCCTGCGCTGGAACAACGGGGGCCTATTCAGTCCGGATCCCTTGACCAGGCTGAATTTCTCCCTCCTCATGATAACTATTTCCATGGGGATCATCGCCATCCCCTTCCTGCCCTTTATCCCCGGCCTCTGGCCCCTTCCGGCGGCGGTCCTCCTGTCCATGACCATGAACACCCTTGCCTGCTTCAGTCTTTTCGGCGCCGCCCTTCCCGGCCCGCCGGTTCTCGCCCTCATCCAGATAGTTTTCACCCCGGCGTACTTTACTTTTCTTACGATTTTAGGCTTCTGTGGAGTCAAGGCGGATTGGAAGGGGGTTCCGGTTAAAAACTGACCGGTCCGTTATTCAAGGCGGGCAAGCCAGCCTTTTGTATCCGGGATGATGCCGTACTGTATGCCCTTGAGGGTATCCCGCAGTTCCGCCGTGAGTTCCCCGACCTTCCCGTTGTTGAAGACCGTCTTCTTTCCCTGGTAGGTAAGGGAGACCAGGGGCGTCGCCCCGGCGGCGGTGCCGCTGACGAAACATTCTTTCGCTTCGGCGATAACCTCGTCTATGGCGAGCTTCCGTTCCGAAACCGTAACGCCCCGGTCACGGGCAAGTTCTATGATGCTGGAGCGGATGATCCCCGGCAGTATGGTGTCCCCCAGTTCCGGGGTTGCCAGTTCGCCGGATTTTAGATAGAAGAAGATGTTGCAGGAGGAACCTTCCTCGATATACTTCCGTTCCGCCGCGTCCAAGAAGATACACTCAATGAACCCCGCTTCCGCCGCTTCGTGTTTCGCCAGGGCGGCTATGGTGTAGTTAGACGCCGCCTTGATCCAGCCTGTGCCTTTGGGCGTGGCCCTGATGCGATCGGTGATAACGGCGTCGGGAGTCCCGGCGGAAAAATAGGCGCTTACCGGGGATATGACCACCATCACCCAGGGTTCCTGGGAAATGTTGACCCCTATGCCCCCTTCGGAATAGGTGAAAGGCCGGATGTAGATGGAATCGGCGTTGATAAAAGAATCTTTTTCCCATTCGGGATTATAGGAAACCGAGAAGCCCAGGGCGGCGTTCCGTTTTACCGTCTCTTTTACGGCACTTATGAAGCGGTCTTCCGGGAACGGTGGCATGTAAAGCCCCTTCATGGACAGCGTGAACCGCGCCGCGTTCCGGTCCGGCCGGAAAATAGCCAGGCCGCCGTCTTTCTGCGGCAACGCCTTAAGGCCCTCGAAACAACCGAGCCCGTACTGGGTCGTATAGGACACCAGGGGCATATCATCAAAGAAGTTGCGGGAATTCATCAGAGCCGCCGCTTCGGCCCCGCCCAAACGGGCCTCTTCTTCCGGCGTGGCATGCGGTTTCTCCAGATATTCTTCTTTCCATCCCTCGTGGGAATAATGGGCGCGATAGATTACCGGACACGAATTCAATGAAAAAGCCATGATTATCTCCTTTCCGGTTTGAAGATACCATAGGTTGAAGGTCGAATACAAGCAGGGAATGTAATGCGGCGTCAGGCCTGCGACGGGGAAAGAAGGGTTTCCTGATGGCAAACCCCGGTTTGTTATCAGAAAACCCCGGTTTGCCATCAAAAAAAACCAGGTTTCCTCACAGAAAACTTGGGTTTGCCATCAAAAACCCCACTTTTGCGCTGCACAAAAACACTTTTGCGCCGCACAAAAACACTTTTGCGACGCGCAAAAACTACTTTTGCGGCGCGTAAACCCAGGTTTGCTCACGCCGGCGGCTCCTCCCGTAGCGGGGTGCGGGGCAGAGCCGCCCAGGGACGCGCTCCTATTCCTTTATACCCCCCATCGTAATACCGGAAATGATGAAACGGGACATGAAAATGTAGAAAATCAGAATCGGAATCAGCGAAATAGCGATTCCCAGGTATATTCCGCCGTACTCGGTACGGTATATGTCCCCCCGGAGCATTTGGACCAGCATAGGCAGGGTGTATTTTCGCTCCTCCGAGATGAGGACAAAGGGACTGAAGAAGTTGTTCCATGAACCGACAAAGGTAAAAATCGCCTGGGCCGCAAGCGCGGGCGTTATAACCGGCAAAATAACCACGTTGAATATCCGGTACTCCCCCGCGCCGTCAATACGGGCGGCGTTAATCAGGTCCATGGAAAGAACGGATGTCATGTACTGGCGGAGGAACAGCACCGTTCCCGCGCCCGCGATGGCGGGAATGATAAGCGGGATATAGTTGTTCAGCAGTTTCAGCCGGGCCATGAACTGATAGAACCCGATAAAGGACAGGCTTGCCGGAAGCATCATGATGATAAGGATGATCCCCCAGAGTATACGCCGGCCCTTAAACTTATACACATGCAGGCCGTACCCGGTCATTGCCGAAAAATAAACCCCTAAAACGGTGGTTGACAGGGCGATGAAGGCGCTGTTGTAAAAGCCCTGCCAAATCTTGAAACCCCTGCCGGTCAAGACCCGCCAGTTATACCCGGCGTAGGTACTGGGTATAAGGGAAATTCCCAGATTGATCTGCTCGGTGGAACGGGTCGCGTTGATAAGCAGCAGGTACAACGGAACAATCGCCAGGATCCCAAGAAAGATCATAATGGCGTAAACAAAAAACCGCTGTATTCCCAACTCTAAACGTAGTGATCTCATTAAACCGCCCTCCTATTTCGCTTTCTTCTTGAGTTCACTGCGATCTTGCAGGAAGAAGAATATAAGCAGCGCCAGGATTATGGTGATAATAAACACCCCGATAGAGATCGCCGAAGCATAGGCGTAGTCGTTCCGTCCCTGGAAGGCCATGTTGTACTGGTACACGGTGGTTGTCCGGATCTTGAAGTCCGGCGCGCCCCGCATGTCCGTAAGCAGGAAGGGAATATCCAGCATCTGCATACCCCCGATCATGGAGGTGATCAAGATGTAGAGCATGATGGGACGCAGCAGGGGAAGGGTGATATGCCAGGTGGTCTGCCGGGAGTTCGCCCCGTCCACCACGGCGGATTCATAGAGGGAGACCGGGATACTGGTGATCCCCGCCATAAGCAGGATCACCGTATGACCGTACCACATCCACCACTGGATAAAGGCGACCAGGCCCCGCGTAAAGGGAACGTTTCTAAAAAAGTTAAACGCCTGCTGGACGACCTGACCGTCCCGAACCTCTTCGACATGGAACCCCAGGGAAAAGAGGAACTGATTAACCGGCCCGGAAGGATACCCAAACAGGCTCCGGTACAGGAGCGCGACCGAAACGGCGGTAAGCAGGTTGGGCATGTAGATCACCGCCCGGAAAAGCCCCCGGCCCGCCAGGTTCAGCCGGACATCGGAAAGCCAGATGGAAAGGATCAGGGCGATGCCCAACTGGGGAACAAAGTTAAATCCCCAAATGATAAACGTATTCTGAATTGCCCCCCAGAAGTAGGGATCCGTTACCATCCGTAAAAAATTCGCCAATCCGGTGAACTTAAAATCGGACCGCAGGCCCCGGAGGTCGGTAAAACTCAACGTGAACGTATATACCGTAGGCCATAGCGTAAAAATAAGGAATACGATGATAAAAGGCGCGACAAAGAAATAACCCCAGCGGTTAAGCTGGGCTTCCCGCCCGATAGTCTTCTTTTGCAGCTTCATCAATGCCTCCATAGTAGAGCCTGTTGCGCGTGCGGAAAAAGCGGAGAATAGCGCATGTCATCTCCTCCGCTTATCTTTATAGGTACAACAAGACTCCGGGCTTAAATATCAAGCTGGGCTTTAACCTGGGCCCGGAAATCCGCGAGCGCCTGGTCCTTAGATTTTTCACCGTTCATATACGCGGTAACCGCCTCGTTGAACAGACCCTCAATGGCCTGATCCGTGCCTTGGGTAAGTTTGCCGTCCACGGTTTTCGCCATCTCCGCGAATTCCGCGTAATGGTTCTGCCCGCCCAGGAAAGGCTCCGCATAGGTATCCTTAATTTTGTCCAGCACGATGATGTTGCTCACCAAATCTCCCGAATCCTTGGCGTATTGTTCAAGGAAAGCGTCATCGGTGGTAAGGTAGCGGATAAGTTCCTTGGCGGCGTCGGCGTTTTTCGTGTCCTTCCAGGCCCCAATCCAGGTGCCTCCCCAACGATACGGGGCGGGTCCGGGAATCATGCCCCAGTCGCCTGAAGTGTCGGGGGCGTTGGTTTTAAGCACATAGTGAAGCCCCCAGGTAGGCAGGAAATAGGAGAAAACCTCCACCTGTTTGCCCTGCTCATCCTTTAAGACCCCCTGCATCCCGGCAAACCAGCCTTCCGACCACGCGGCCGACCGGCCTTCAAAGCCACGGTCGTGAAGCAGTTTCGCTACTTCCATGTATTGTTCCATGGCCGGATCGATCACCAGCTGATCATTGACCACCCAGGGGTCTTCCCGCGCTCCCTGGAAGGGCTTGAAGAGGTCCCCGGTAGAGGCGACCACCACGCAGGCCCCGCCGGATTTTTCTTTGAGCACCGCGGCGGTTTCCAGAAATTTCGCCAGATCCGTAAAATACGCCTGGACTGCCGCCGGATCATCGGTTCCCAAGTATTTTTGGGCCAAACTGCGGCGGTAGAACAAGGCGCCGGGAGTAGCCTGCCAGGACATCCCGTACACCCTGCCCTCGTAGGAACCAACCTCTGCGGGATAGGCCAGCAATTTGCTTTTGTTTGCCTCATAAATATCGGTGAGGTCCAAAAGAAGCCCGGACTCAATATACTTCCGGACAAAGGCGTCCTCTAAGGCGAATACGTCCGGCGTTCCCTGGCCGGAGGCCAGCACGGGGTCCAGCTTGTTAGGGAACTGTTCGGTCGGCGTCAGGGAGTATTCAACCTCGATACCGGGATGAGCGGGTTTATAATAATTGTCGATCAGCCCGCCCAGTTCGTCGGTAAATGACCACACCACCAGTTTACTGCCTCCTGTCTGAGAGGCGTCCGACGCGGCGCTTTCTTTTTTCTGACATGCGCTGAAAAGCACAAGAACCGCAGTTAGTAACACAAGGACTCTTTTCATCTTTTTTTCTCCGTAACTAAAATTATTTCAAACAGCCTGAAAAACCGGCGTCTTCCAGGGCCGTAAGAATTCACTGGATGCCATACTGTCTTTGAAAGAAAATTAAGTATTACTTTATGGGGGGGGGGTACTAATTCATTATGTGGTAAGGAATTACAAAAAAAAGAAAGGGGGAAGAAAAAATTAACAGAACCTTTTGGTATCACGTGTTCCTCACCGCATATTTTTTTAAACCACAATTTCGGGTCAGTATAGGGACGGCGCTGTATATTGTCAAGGTTGCGCGCTGCCTCCTTAGCAATTTTATATTTACTACTCAGTGCGGAAAAACGGCCTTTAATCGAAACATACGATCCGTGGCAAATCGCCGCTAAAATCCATATAGAGCGTTAATGCGGCATTGCTGGTACAAAAAAGTTCGTACTTTACAGGTAAAAAAAGTGGGTTTACCATTGTTTTGTCACGGATCGTATGTTTCGTGGGAATTTTATCAGAAGTTATCAGGAGGCGTATTATGAAAAGTAATACTGGTTCCAGTGTTGCCGCTGATCCTAAGGCGGCGGGAAAAGAAGCGGCGGGAAAAGTCAAGGCGGGGCTTTCCGATATCAAAA
>JAITLF010000087.1 GCA_031278025.1 Treponema sp. | reverse complement strand
GCCCCATAACAAGCGTTTCCATTCCCGATTTGGTAACGAGTCTTCCCGAGTATGCCTTTTATCAGTGCCCTGAATTACAGTCGGTTGCTTTTGGAACAGGCCTTACGGGGATTCCCTCCTATGCTTTTAGCAGCTGTCCTAAATTGGAAAGCCTCTCCATACCGAAAAACATCAAAAGCATCGGGCAACGCGCTTTCGAGTCTGCAGGGACAAGCTCCGCCGCAGGTTTCAAGGTTGTCCTTGCAGATGGCGTGGAAAGCATAGGCACCGGCGCTTTTGCTTCCTCTGGCCTCAAATCGATTACTATGCCCGCTTCGGTTACCACCCTTGGCGGTGGTGTCTTTTCTGGCTGCACCGCTCTGGAATCAATCGATCTTTCGGCCCTGACAATCACTGCCTTGGAGGGTTTTAGGGGATCATCATCCCTTGCGGAAGTGAAGCTGCCCTCCACTCTGGAAACGATAGGAACCAATGCTTTTACCGACTGCTCGGCGCTCGCCGGCATTACTCTGCCCGACGGCCTGACCAGCTTGGGGGTTTCAGCTTTTTCGGCAAGCGGTCTGACTTCCATTACGCTTCCCGCATCACTAGCGTCCCTGAGCAGTTCAGTTTTTTCTAATTGCGCAAAGCTGCAATGGGTAAAGATTCTCAAGGAAGACGCCTTGATAACTCTTCCCACTACCTTCCCGTTCCCCCGCATAAACTCCGCCTATCCCTCCATCTATGTGCCGGATGATCTTTTTACCCAGTATGCGGGGGACGTGGAATTGGAGCAAGCCTCCCAATGGACCAACTGCCCCACCGCGGCGGTGCCCTATATCAAGCGCATGTCGCAGTTTGCGAGTGATTTTCCCCAGTAGGGGATAATAAGGAGGAATGGATATGAGGCGTTTTGGCTGGTTTATAGCGGTTCTTTGCTTCGCCCTGCCGGGGTTCACGGGCTGTGAAAACCCCGCGGATCCCGGGGGGCAGCCGGAGCCGGAGCCGGGGGGCATCCGGGCGGGGCTGTACGCCTTCTCCGGGGACTATGTTCCCGGAGAAACCGAAACCACAGCGGAGCCTGTGGCGGTGCTGCCCTTCTCCCTGGAGAACGCGCTCGCGGAAATTAACGCCGCCGAAACGCCCCAATCCTACCTCATCCTGCTTGACAAGGAGGACTCCCGCCTCTCGGCGGCCAGCCTGCCGGAGGGGCTTGTCCTGGTCCTCAAGGGCCTTGGGGAGGAGCGGATCGTCCAGTTTTACAACACCGAAACCGGGGGGAGCCTCTTCTCCCTCTCCGGCGGCCAGACTCTGATCCTGGACGAAAACATCGCCCTCCTGGGGAATGAGGCCAACAAGAATCCCCTCATCATTGTGGGAAATGACAGCCGCCTGGAGATCCACAGCGGCGCTTCCATCCAGGGACACGGGGGGATCGCCGTCCGGGCGGTTTCCGGCGGGGTCTTTGCCATGGAGGGGGGGGCCATAGAATCCTGCGGCGGCGGCGTGGAGCTTAACAACGGCGGGGTCTTCACCATGAAAAGCGGAAGCATCGCCGGCAATGCCGGCGGCGGCGTGATGATTGACAACAGCGGCGGCGTTTTTGCCATGGAAAGCGGGACCATCACCGGCAATGCCGGCGGCGGCGTGTCGGTCGAATCCGGCAGTTTTACGATGCAGGACGGCGTTATCAGCAATAATAACCGCGCCGCCGCCGGCGGGGGCGTATTCATAAGACACGGAAATTTCGTCATGGAGGGCGGCAGCATTAGCCGCAATACCTCCGCCGGGAACGGGGGCGGCGTAATGACCTTCGGTTCCTTTGCCATGAACGGCGGGACCATCACCGAAAACCATGCCGCCTCCGGGGGCGGCGGGGTTCACGGAAATTTCAGCATCGCCGGGGGCAGCATCTTCGACAATACTTCGGGGGATCCAAACCCCCTCTACAAAAACATCAACAGTGTTCCTGTTGCCCAGGGGGACGCCTTTACCATAGAGGGCTACCGCGAGGCAACGGATATTTCCTTTACGGTTCGGGATATCAACGGCTATGTCAAAGACCGGGTAAACGGGGGCCGGACATACACCTGCTCCGCGGAAGTTCTCGGCGTGGGCGGCCCTCCCCAGGAGGTAACATGGTCCATAAGCGGCAATAAGAGCGCCAGCACTTCCATCGATCCCGAAACCGGGGCCCTCGCCGTCGGCTATGATGAGACTGCGGAAACCCTTGTCCTTACCGCAACTTCCGTAAGCCAGAGCGAAATGAGCCGGGATCTAAGCCTTCCGGTGGATCTTTTTGTTGAATGGAATCTGAAAAACAAATTCGACATTGCCGAATCGGGCATAGCCGGGGTAAGCGCGGTCTTTAACGCCCTGCATGAGTATATCGCCGCGGGCCATTTGTCGGACGCCAATGAAAAGAATATCGGCGTGGGGGATTTTGTGAACCTCTACAGCCTCGCCGTTGCCGACACGGTTGCGCCCGACTACAGCAGGGGAAGTTTCAATATAATGAATGCCGTACTGCCCTACGACCGCGGCTCTACCCTCAGGTTGATCGTCGTGGGGGTCAATTCCTACAAAGGCTTGAACGGGAACGGAGACAGCCCCGCCGGCGATCATCTGGTGTTCCAGTTTCAGAATATTCCGGTTTCACGGAGGATGGAAGCAACAAACACCAACGCTGCGGGCTACACGGGAAGCGAGATGCGGAAGTACCTTTCCCCGGTGGAGGGCGTTGAAGACTCAGGCTGCTTCTACCAGGGCCTTGTGAAGGCGGGCGTTCCCGCCTCGGTGTTCTACAGCCCCCGGCGGGCGCTCAGCAACGGAACGGGGATCGAGATTATCGAAGACCCGGTGTGGCTGCCCACCGCCGCGGAGATGAACGCCTTTGCAATCAACGAAGCGGCGGGGAAGCCGGCTCCGCCTGTAGGGGAAGCCGAGGCTCAGGCGGCGCAGCCGGTCTTTGCCTACTACAACGCCGATACTATTAACAAGTACCCGACATTGGGCAGCCGCGTCTACTGGACCGGCTCGCCGGACACGCAGGGCGGTTTCATCACTTATATCAATTATTTTTCCCCCGACTCTACTCTTACGTACGCATTGGGGGTGGTTCCGGCGTTCTGCGTTCATTAGCAGGCTGTTTGGAATATATGGAAATAAGGAAGATAATGAAACAAATACAACGGTTTATAGCGGCGCTTTTTGTGCCGGCCTGTCTTTTCATGGCGGCCTGCGCGAACCCGGCGGATCCCGGCCCCGCCCCGGCGGACACCGGGGGCCTGCGGGCGGGGGACATTGAAGACGGCGGAGTTACCCTGTACTGGGATCCCGTAAGCGGGGCGGATTCCTACCGGATCTACTGGAGCGAAGGGGACAAGGATCCCGAAGGCGCCCAGGTCATTGAAACCATCTCCACGGACACCACTTATACCATGGAGAATTTAAGCAGCGGGGCGGTGTGCTACTTCTGGGTCCGGGGGCTAAAAGACGGGGAAGCCATGGGAACCTTTAAGGATCCCCTGGAACTGCGGATGCCCGTGCCCGCCCCGGATGCGGCGGGGATCGCCCTGGCGCGGGACATGAACAGCATATACCTCCTCTGGGAACCCGTGGGCGGGGCTTTGTCCTACGAGATATGGTATTCCCTCACCAACCGCATCGGGACTGCCCAAGAGTGGAGCGGCCTCATAGACGGAACCAGCGCGGAAGTAACCGGGCTGTTCAACAACAACACCTACTATTTCTGGCTCAGATCCGTGGGCGCCGCGGGGCCTTCCGGTTACAGCGGAGTAAGGAGCGAAACCACCGGGGAACCCGAAGCGCCGGCGAAACCGGTGATAAAATGGACCGGGCGCCTGAGAGACGCCCTCTTCGCAAACTGGGAAAGCGCCGCCAACGCGACGGGCTACGAATTCCGGTGCAGCGCGGGGAACAACGTTGACACGGCGGAGCATAGGGCTGCGGAGATCAAAACCACCGCCTATATGGCGGAGGGGCTTGTCAAAGGCATAAGCTATAACTTCTGGGTTCGTTCCTATAATACCCTGTCCCGCTCGGAGTGGAGCGACATGGGGACCCTTACCGTTGGAGAGGGCATTCCCGCGGTCATGGAGGGGACCTTTTTCTCCCGGTACCCCGCCTCAGGCGGCAACAGCCGGCCCTATTACATGGACGGGTATCGGATAGGCCCGGTTGAGGAAATGCCCGGCGTGTTTCCTTTTAACAGGGCCAAATACCCCGACAGCGCGGGCTTTCCCGGCCCCCTGGCGGAAGCGGGGATGGTCAAGGAAGGGACAAGCGGCGCGGCCGTGCATAACGACGACCAGTACATATTCTACGTCGCCGATGGAATCGGAGGATGCGGCATCGGGATCGTCAGGGCCGTTCTGGAACGGACTTATGTATGGAACGGGAGGAAGTATTATCTAAATTACACGGTGATTGAACCCTTCAAGATTCCCGGCCAATCCTCTTTTACTTATCAGGCGACTGCTTTTGAGTACAGCCTGGAAGAGCTGAACTACCTCATGGGGATAAACGGCGGCCCGACGCTGACAGACCTGGATTTGGAAACCCTGCAAAACCTGACTGCCAAAAACTGGGATAAGGGGATCGCCTATCCGCAAATACGGCTGGGCTATACAGGAGACGGCAAAAATCTCGGCGGCCCGGATGTGGACACTGCTTTCCACCCGGAACTTATCCGCCCTGAACGGATAAAGGAATACCTCGCGGTAAAGCTGCCGAATTTGGATTCCAACGCTGCCTACAGCTACTTTGATGCCTGGAATGAAGAAAAGGGGATGCACAACTGGCAGGACCGGGAGCAGTTCCCCGCGAGCGAGCTCATGGAATACGTGTTCTGGTAGGCCGCCCGATGAGACGCTCCCTTGCCCCCGCCCTGTTGCTCTGCGCCCTCCTTTCCGCCTGCGAGATGGCCCAGGGAAGCGCCCCGGACACCGGAGATGAGACAGGGCCGGGGCTCTACACCTTCCCCGGCATTTACAGCGCCGGGGCCAGCGAGTACCTGGCAAAAAAGGTGGAGCTCTCCCCCTTCACCCTGGCTAACGCCCTGGCGCTCACCGTGGACCCCGGCAACTACCTCATCGTCATAGACCGGGA
>JAITLF010000012.1 GCA_031278025.1 Treponema sp. | reverse complement strand
CCCCCCCCCTCCCCCCCTCCCCCCCCCGCCCCCCGTCCGAACACAACGGCGCGCTCGGGGGCCCGACCGGCGCGCTTCGGACCGGGAGCGGCGCGCTGCGGACCGGGAGCGGCGCGCTTCGGACCGGGGGCGGCGCGCTTCGGACCGGGAGCGGCGCGCCTCGGACCGGGAACGGCGCGCTTCGGACCGGGAGCGGCTTCCATCCCTTCCTGCCGGTTTCCACGGCGGGGATCGTGCCTGCCGGCGGTTAAACCGGCGGTTAAACCGGCGGTTTAACCGGCGTGCGCCGGGGGCTGTTCCAATCAAGCCTCCGGCCCGGAACTTCGGGTTCAAACACGCCGGGTTTAGAACCGGCGCTGTCTTAATTGTAACCAGGAAGAATTCATGGTATAGTAGAAGGAGCCGGCAGCGGGGCTGCCTTAGCCCGGCGTATGGCAATTCTGAGGAGGCAGGTGAGATGAAAAATATGGCGCTTGTTTTTCTATTTTCAGTTTTGGCGTTGGCAGGCCCCTGTTTTGGATGGGCCAAGGGGAGCGCTCAACCGGCTGAGGCGGATCGGGCGGCTGAGGCGGCTCGGGCGGAGGGGGCGCGTATGCAGGCGGGCGGGGCTTTTGGGACTACCCGAAGCCACGAGCCTGCCGCCGCCGCCCCTGCGCAGCGTATGGTATTTCCCCAGCAGGTGGTTACCCGGCCCTTGCTGGAGATGATCTACCAGGTGAACCGGGACATTAAAAGCATCCCCTATTTTCTTTCCGATTCCATCACCCTTGCGTACTCCAAGACAACGCAAAATCTGGAGATCTCCCAGCGGGGCGAGGTAACCCTGCGGGAGGTTACCCTGCAAAACCAGGTATTTGTCGACAGGAATACCGCCGGAACCCTTGCGGCGGTGCGGTATGATGCCGAAGGCCGTATGCTGCTGGCGGTCAATTTCGACGAATCCGAAGATTCTTCCCCCCTGATTTTCCGTGAAGACGGCCGGGACCGGGCGTTTTATCTGGTGCATTACGTACTCGGCGGCACGGACAGGAAAATGTACTACGGCCAGGTGCTGTACGACCTTCAAACGGGCCTGGACGCCGTTCCCCGGCTGCAGATTCACTTTGAGCACATCGCCGAATCGCGGCCCATGACGAAAACCCTGCGGGGCCGCCAGACCCCCTTGCAGCCCGCCGAGGACGACCGGTAATCGGGGATGAAGACCAACGTTCTCCGCCTGCTGGACGCCGCCGGTATCCCCTATACCACCGCGGAGTACCAGGCGGATGAATCGGATTTGTCCGGCGCCCACGCGGCGCGGATGCTGGGAATCCCCGCCGGGCGGGTGTTCAAAACCCTGGTGCTGCGGGATGCGTCCCTTCCCGCCCCCGGCGGCTTCTTTGTCTGCTGCATCCCCGCTGCCGAAGCGCTTGATCTGCGGAAGACGGCCCGCATCCGCGGCAGGAAGAAGGTGGAGCTTATTCCGGTGCGGGACCTGCTTCCCCTGACGGGCTATGTACGGGGCGGATGTTCCCCTATCGGGATGAAAAAACAATTTCCCCTCTATATTGACGAAACCGCGGAACTCTTCGACACGATTTCGGTCAGCGCCGGGGCGCGGGGCTGCCAGGTTATCCTTGCCCCCCGCAGCCTCCTGAAGGCCGCGGGGGGAGGAACCTTTGCGGATTTGACGGTGCGGCCCCGTGCCGGATAGCCTCTTTGTTAATACAAATGGGGCATAGCCCCGCTGCCCGCGGATACCGTAAGCAACCATATTTCGATAAACCAAGCATATTAAACAAACAGCGTAAAAGGAGCGTGGCATGAAAATTGGCGTTAGGCTGATGCTGGTCATCAGCATCTTCAACCTTATCGGTATCGGCTTGCTTGCCGGTATTACCCTTACCCTGTCCCAACGGGAAATAGGCCGCCTGGCCGAGGAACAGGTCCAGAGCATTGCCCGTGAAAGCGGGGAGAAGATAAGCAACTGGTTCGAGCGGCATATAAGCGTAACGCGTATCCTGGCGCAGATCATGGAAGGCTATCAAGACATACCGGCCGAACAGCGGCGGGACTATTTCAACATGGCGATGCGCCAGGTTCTTGCCGCAAATCCCCGGCTGCTGGGTGTGTATGCCAACTGGGCGCCGATGGCCCTGGACGGCCTGGACGCGGCCTATGCCAGTACGCCGGGAAACGACGCGACCGGGCGCTTTATACCTTCCTGGACCATGAGCAACGGCGCCTTTCAGCTAAGTCCTATCCTAACGTTTAGCTGGGACCTGATTTTAAACATGCCCAACACGAGGATGGAGTATATCCTTGAGCCCGCCCAGTATCCCTATCCATTACCGGAGGGAAGGGTGCTCTATGCCAATATAGGCAGCCCGATAAAGGAGAAGGGGACCGGCGCCTTGATAGGGGTGGCGGGAGCCACGATTGTCTTGTCCACCATACAATCCCTGGTGGATGAGGTTAAACCTTTCGGCGACGGCCACGCTTTTGTGTTCAGCCCCGGGGGCATCGTCGCCGCGCACCCGGACCCTGAACGGCTGGGAAAGAACATGCGGGAAAGCGAAACCGACACCTTCGGCCCCTTCCTTGACACCCTGGTTGAGGCGGCTGCCAAAGGAACTTCCGCTTCTTTTTCGTACCAAAGTCCCCAATCGGATACCGTCTACCAGTATTATGCAGTCCCCTTCAGCGTCGGGAATGCCCCCCAGCCCTGGACCCTGGTAATCGGCGTTTCACGGAACACCGTCATGGCGCCGGTCTA
>JAITLF010000393.1 GCA_031278025.1 Treponema sp. | reverse complement strand
CGTTCACCATGCAATACGGCGCGGCGATCAGCGGCACAAATACCGGTACCGGCAGCACGGGCAAAAGCGGCAACAATGTGTGTAATGTCGGCGGCACATTCAGCAACGATACCGGGGTGGATTATTTAGCGGCATTCCCGGCTCAGGCGGCGCCTTCACCCTGGAGTCCGGCGGGGTTACTGGCGGTAATGCCGGCAAGCGGCGGCAGCGGGTCCCGGAAGAAGACCGGCCCTGCCGGTATCCCCGCATAGCGGGAAAAGCCCGGCAGCCGGCGGGAACGGCAGCGACGGCGGCGGCGGCTGCGACACCACCTCCGGCACCTACTACGACGGCTACGGCGCCAACCCCGTCTTCATCAACAACGCCAACTGACAGCTGCGGCCAGGGAAAGCGGTTCCCCGCCCGCACCCTGCGGGGCTCCGCCCCGCACCCCGCCGGGGGCGCCGCCCCCGGACCCCTGCTGGGAGGCCACGGGCCCCCCAGACCCCCCGTTAAAAAGGGCGAGGGGATACCCCCGTAAATTTTCCGGGGGTATCCCCTCGCCCTTTTTTGTGGGGGGTCCGGGGGGCCAGGGTCCTTCGGACCCCGGTCCCCCAGCGGGGCGGCGGGGCGGAGCCCCGCGTGGGTTCGTTTACCGGATACTCGCCTCGTAGAGTTCGTCGGCCCGGTCCCACTCCTCAATGATTTGCGGGATAACCGTGTAGAGGTCGCCGACTATCCCGAAGTCCGCCACATCGAAGATAGGCGCCTCCGGGTCCTTGTTGATGGCCACGATGACATCCGAAGCCTGCATACCCGCCAGATGCTGGATCGCCCCGGAAATGCCGCAGGCAAAATAGATTTTCGGCTTCACGGTGGTTCCCGTCTGCCCGACCTGATGGGAATGATCGATCCAGCCGGCATCCACCGCGGCACGGGAGGAACCCACCACGCCGCCGACCGTATCGGCAAACTGCCGGATCAGGTTGAAGCCCGAAGGATCCCCCAGGCCGCGCCCGCCTGAACAGATGATGTCCGCATCGGTCAGGGAAACGATCTCTTTGGCGGACTTTACCACTTCCACAACACGGGTGCGGATGTCCCGCTCCGTAAGCTCCGCCGCAAACCGGATCGTCTCGCCCGTCGCGCCGGCCTCCCGCTCCCGTTTGGTCATGACGCCGGGGCGGACGGTCGCCATCTGCGGCCTGGTCCGGGGGCAGATGATCGTCGCCATAAGGTTGCCCCCAAAGGCCGGACGGGTCTGTTTAAGGCCGGTGCCGGCATCGTTTGGATCAAGACTGGAGACATCCAGGGTCGTATGCTTCCGGGCGTATTCAATGTAGCTTGAAACCTTAACGTCCAGCCGGGTACAGTCCGCGGTAAGCCCCGTATTGAGCCGGGCGGCAACCCGCGGCGCAAGGTCGCGGCCTATGTGGGTCGCGCCGAACAACACAACTTCCGGCTTGTATGCGTTAATCGCATCATGGAGAACCGTGGTATAGCCGTCGGTCGTGTACGATTTGAGCAGCGGCGATTCGATCACCAGGGCGCCGTCCGCCCCATATTCAAAGCACGTTTGGACCAGGCCCTCAACCGCGTCTCCCGCCAGGACCGCGTAGACCTTCGCGTCATCGCCTATCTCACGGGACAGCCGCCGGCCTTCGCCGATGAGTTCCAGGGCGACGTTCACGAGCCTGCCGGAGCGCTGTTCCGCGAAGACCCAGACGTTCTTGTAGGCCGAAAGGTCCGCGGCGCGTTCCTCGCCTCTGTTTTCAATGGCGCCGAATTTGCAGGCCCCAATACATTGTTTACACGCGGTACATTTCTCGTTGATAACCGCCAGTCTGCCTTCCATATCAATCGCGTTGAAGGGGCAGCTCTTGAGGCAGAGTCTGCATCCCACGCATTTGTCTTTCTTTATCAGGATAGCCATTTTTTCCCCCTCCTATATCACATGCTTTGCTTTCAGATTGATGATCAGTTTATCCGCACGCTCCCTGTCGGTGTCGGCTTCAATCATCATGCCCTTGCCTTTGGGAACCGGCGTAAAGGAACGGAACACGTTGGTCGGCGATGCGTCAAGGCCCACCTCGCGCTTTGCGTCAACCCCCAGTTCTTTGGCCCCCCAGACGGGAATCTCCTTTTTAACGGCGTCGAAAATCCCCCCGATGGTCATGTACCGGGGCGTGTTGAGTTCCTTGATCGCGGTGAGCATACAGGGCGTTTCCAGCGTGATGACCTCGTAGCCGTCCTCAAGGGCGCGTTTTACGGTGATGCGCTTCATGTCGTCGTCGAGCTTGAATTCGGTTACGTAGGTAACCTGGGGAATACGGAGCTTCTCGGCGATCTGGGGGCCTACCTGGGCGGTATCGCCGTCTATGGCCTGGCGGCCGGCGAAGATTATGTCGTATTCCCCGGCGCGGTTAATGGCGGCGGCCAGGGCGTTGGAGGTGGCCCAGGTGTCCGAGCCGCCCAAGGCCCGGTCTGAGAGCAGTATCCCCTCGTCCGCTCCCATGGCGAGGCACTCAATGAGCATGTCCCTGGCTTGAGGCGGCCCCATGGAGATCACGGTGATCTTCGTGTCAGGGTGCTGATCCTTTATTTTCAACGCCTCTTCCAGGGCGTTGGCGTCGTCGTGGTTTAAAATACTGGGAACCCCCTCACGGATCAGGGTCTTTTTGACGGGGTCTATCTTGATTTCATTGGTATCTGGAACCTGCTTCGCGCAGACAATTATCTTAAAGGCCATGTCGTCTTCTCCTTATCGTTTTATTTCTTGAAAATATCCGCGGATATAACCAGCTTCTGAATTTCAGAGGTACCCTCGTAGATCTCGGTGATTTTCGCGTCCCGCATCATCCGTTCAACCGGGTAATCTTTGGTGTAGCCGTAGCCGCCGTGAAGCTGAACCGCCTTCGTTGTTACCTGCATGGCGGTCTCCGCCGCGAACAGCTTCGCCATGGCCGCCGCCGGGCCATAGGGCAGATGCCGGGTCTTCAGGTCCGCCGCCCGGTAGATCAACAGCCGGGCCGCCTCGATCCGGGTCTTCAACTCCGCCATCTCGAACTGGAGGGCCTCCAGTTGGGAGAGTTTCTTGCCGAACTGCTTCCGGGCCTTCATATATTCCACCGTTACGTCAAAGGCGCCCTGGGCAATGCCAAGGGCCTGGGCTGCAATGCCGATGCGCCCGCCGTCCAGGGTGGACATGGCCACCTTGAAGCCGTCTCCGGGCTTGCCCAGCAGGTTCTGTTTGGGGACCTTGCAGTTGCGGAAAACCAACTCCGTGGTGGAGGATGCGCAGATGCCCATTTTTTCCTCAGTTTTGCCGATAGAGAATCCTTCATATCCCTTTTCAACGATGAAAGCGCTGATGCCCCGCGTACCTTTTGACTTGTCGGTCATGGCCATGACGACGAATACATCGGCGTAGCCGCCGTTGGTGATGAATATCTTTGAGCCGTTGAGGAGCCAGTAACCGCCAGAGTCCTCGGCCCGGGTCTGCTGGCCTGCGGCGTCGGAGCCGGCGTTGGGTTCGGTCAGGCCGAAGGCCCCAAGTTTGCGGCCCTGCGCCAGATCCGGCACGTACTTCCGCTTCTGATCCTCATTGCCCCAGTTGAAGATAGGCCACAGGCAAAGGGAAGTATGGGCCGAACAGATTACCCCGGTGGATGCGCAGCGCCGGGAAAGTTCTTCCACCGCAATGGCGTAGGAAAGATCGTCGCCCCCCGCGCCGCCGTATTCTTTTGGAAAAGGAATGCCCAGCAGCCCGTATCTGGCCATCTTCTCCACCGTCTCTTGCGGGAATCGGTGTTCCTTGTCGATTTGGGCCGCTATCGGTTCTACTTCCTTGTCAGCGAAATCCCTCACCATTTTCCGTACCAATTCCTGTTCTTTTGTAAGCTGAAAATTCATGCTAACGTCTCCTCTCTCTAGACAAAATATCAAGACGAAATCAAAAAATAAAGTATAGAAACAAAATAAAAGGAGGGGAAGTCCCAGGGGGCTTGTCCCCAGGGACTGTGTCAAACCTGGGTGTACCTGTTTTATGACCGGCTGGAAGGGGAGGGCCTTGTCCCCCGAACCCCCCGGCGGTACAGTTAAGCCCATTATGGATGACTGTATTTTCTGTAGGATAGCAAACGGCGAAATACCGGCTCAACGGATCTTTGAGGATGATGAAATCCTCGCGTTTCACGATGCGGCTCCCCAGGCGCCGGTTCACTTTCTGGTGATCCCCAAGAAGCACATCAGGAACATCATGGAAATACCGGCGGAAGACGCGGACCTCACCGGAAAACTGCTCAATACGGCTCAAGCGCTGGCGGTGAAGCTGGGATGCGGCGAAAAGGGCGGACGGTTTGTGATCAACTGCAAGTCCGACGGCGGCCAGACCGTGGATCATCTGCACGTCCATGTACTGGGAGGCCGCGCCCTGGGCTGGCCGCCGGGATAAGGCGCGGCGAGGGGGGTTAGGGGGCGTCCTTCTTTTTCGCCAGCACCATGAGGAGGGCGACGTCGCCCTGACGCACGCCGGGAATGCGCGCCGCCTGGCCCACCGTAAGGGGCCTGACGCGGCGGAGTTTTTCCCTGGATTCGGCGGAAAGGCCGGGAAGCCCGTCATAATCCAGGTCGCGTTCCAGCTTTATGGCGTCCATCTTGGCGCTCCGGGCGGCGGCGCGGTTTTCCTTTTCGATATACCCTGCATACTTAATGTCCAGAGCCGCCCGCTCAAGCCACGGGAGGGGATATACGGCCAGTTCGGGGGCGTAGGGCAAGAGGTCCGAGAGGGAGACGGCGGCGTCCTTCAGGGCCCGTTCCAGGGGAGATCCCCCATGGGGACGGAGCGGGGCGGCGGTTTCCCGGTCCGTGCCGCCGGGGACCTTCCGGCTGCGCAGGAGTTCCCGTATCGCTTCCAGTGCCTGGGTTTTCCGCCGGAACCGCTCCCACCGGCGGTCGTCCGCCAGGCCGATTTCCCGGCCGCGGGGGGTAAGGCGGGTATCGGCGGTGTCGTGGCGAAGGACCAGCCGGTGCTCTGCCCTGCTGGTGAACATGCGGTAGGGTTCTTTCGTACCCAGGGTGGTAAGGTCGTCCACTAAGACGCCGATGTAGGCGTCGGCCCGGCCCAGTACCAGCGGCGGATCCCCCCTCATGCGCAAGGCGGCGTTAATCCCGGCCATGATGCCCTGGGCGGCGGCTTCTTCGTAGCCGGAACTGCCGTTGGTCTGGCCGGCTGCAAAGAAACCGGCCAGCCGCTTGGATTCCAGGGTGGGGTACAGGTCCAGGGGATCCAGGTAATCGTATTCCACCGCATAGGCGGGCCGGACGATCCTGGCCGCTTCCAGGCCGGGGATGGAGCGGATAAAAGCTTCCTGCACGTCTTCGGGCAGGGAACTGGACGCGCCGTTCATGTAGACTTCGGTGGTAAGCAATCCTTCAGGTTCTATAAAGATATGATGACGGTCCCGGTCGGGAAAGCGGATCACCTTGTCCTCGATAGACGGGCAGTACCGGGGGCCTATTCCGTGGATCTTGCCGCCGTACAGGGGGGACCGGTGTATGTTTGACCGGATGATCTCGTGGGTTTTAGCGGTGGTATAGGTGATCCAGCAGGGAAGGCGGGGCCGTTCCCAAACCAGGCCGGGATCACGGTCGAAGGAGAAGGGAGCGGGCGCTTCCCCCTCCTGCTTTTCCATCCGGGCGTAGTCCACCGAGTCCCCCGCAAGCCGGGCGGGGGTCCCGGTCTTGAGGCGGCCCAGGGGGAAGCCCCGTTTTCTTAAGCTCTCCCCCAGGCCCAGGGCCGCGCCTTCCCCAAGCCGTCCCTGGGGGGCGTCGTACTCGCCGATGAAGATCCTCCCCTCCATGAACGTACCCGCCGCCAGGATCACCGTGGAAGCGCGTATGCGGCGGCCGCGCTGGGTGAGTACCCCACGGACCCGGTTTCCGCCTGCGGCGCCTTCATCCCCGGATGCGATAAGGTCGGTTACCGTGTCCATGAAGACCGTAAGCCCCCGCTGCTTTTCCACCGCCATGCGGGCTTCGGCCTGGTACGCCGCCTTGTCCGCCTGAGCACGGGGCGCTTGAACCGCCGGGCCGCGGGAACGGTTGAGTATCCGGTACTGAATCATGGTTTTGTCGATGAGCTTGCCCATTTCCCCGCCTAGGGCGTCCACTTCCCGGACCAGATTGCCTTTGGAAAGCCCCCCTACGGCGGGGTTACAGGAAAGCGCGCCGATGCGGTCGGGATTTTGGGTGATGAGCAAGACCGAAAAGCCCAGACGCGCAACGGCCAGAGACGCTTCGATTCCGGCGTGGCCGCCGCCTATCACAACGCAGTCGTAATCCATCGGCTACTTCCCCACACAAAAACGGCTGAACATGGTTTCGAGGATTTCCGCCGTGGACACTTCCCCGGTGATCTCCCCCAGGGCGTTCACCGCTTCCCGTACCAGCGGGGCGGCAAGGTCCAGGGGCAGACCCCGGGCGGCCAGGGCCAGGGCTTCCTCAAGGAAGATGATGGCGGCGTGTATGAGTTCCTTCTGCCGCTCGGTGGCGATCCCCGCCGCGCCGCGTGTTGCCCCGCCAGAGCCGTCTGAGCCGCCAAAGGCCGCTTCCAGGGCGGCGGCTATGGCAACGGTAAGGGCCGGTATGCCTTCGCCGGTTTTGGCGCTGATCCTTACCAGGGGATTCCCCCCCGCGCCCGGCCAGGCCGCCGGCCCCGCGAGATCTGCCTTGTTCCAGACGGGGATAAGCGGAACCGGGCCTTCGGTGCGGCCGTTCCCGGTACCGGCGTGGTCCTGAAAAAAAGCCCGGTCTTCTTCGGTAAGGCCCGCGCCGCCGTCGATGAGGTACAGCGCCAGGTCCGCGCCGGCAAGAAGTTCCCGGCTGCGGGCCATGCCGATGCGTTCCACCGGGTCTTCGGAATCGTGAAGCCCGGCGGTATCGGCAAGGCGTATCGGGATGCCCGCCAGGGCGATTCCCTCTTCGATCCAGTCACGGGTGGTGCCGGGAACATTGGTAACGATGGCCCGCTCTTCCTGAAGAAGCCGGTTGAACAGGCTCGACTTGCCCGCGTTAGGCCGCCCGGCGATAACCACGAGGGCGCCGTCCTGGTAGAGCCGCTCCCGGCGGTACGACGCGGCCAGGACGCGGAGCCGGGCCAGGGCTTCTTCCATTGATTGAAGATCGTCCGATGAAAGTTCTGTTACTGAACGTTCATCGGGCCTTCCGGCGGGATCCGCCTCGTCTTCGGAATAATCCAGCAGCAGTTCGATCCCGGCCAGGGCGTGAACCAGCAGGGCTTTGACCGCCTGTATCCCGGCCTCCAAATCCCCCGAAAGACGGCGGACCGCGTGTTCCCGGCCTGTTTCGGTCCTGGCGGAGACCAGTTCCATCACCGACTCCGCACGGGTAAGGTCCAGTTTGCCGTTCATGAACGCGCGAAAGGTGAATTCCCCCGGCAGGCTGTCCCGAAACCCCGCCGCGCGGAGGGCCCGCATCACGGCCAGAACCGGGGCTATGCCGCCGTGGCAGGAGATGTCCGCGCTCTCTTCCCCCGTATAGCTGCGGGGAGCGCGGTATACCGCTATCACCACCTCGTCGATCCGGGAGCGGGCCGGTTTTGCGCCCCTTTGCGCTTCGAGTATCCAGCCGTGGACCACCGTGTTGCCCGGCGCGGTACGGAGCGCCCCGGGCCGGGAAAAAATTCCCGCAAGACGGTTAACCGTGCCGGGGCCGGTTGTCCGTATCACCCCAAGGGCGCTTTCGCCGAGGGGGGTAGCAATGGCGGCAATGGGGGAGCCGTCGCCGTAGGAAGGGGATGTCGCCATGAGAACGGCCCGTTAGTCCTTCAATCTTTCTGAAGCGGCGGCGGCCAGGCCCAGGCGGAGGAAGAGCCAGGGCGCTCCGGCGGAGGCCCACAGGCCCAGGAGGCCGCAGCGCAGGAAACGGCCCAGTTCGTAATAGGGCGACGCGGCCCCCCAGGCGGGAATCTCCGCAAGGAAGGAGGCCTCGCCCGGCAGGAGGCGGCGGAGCGCCAGATAGACGGCGGCGGCGCCGGCAAACCCCAGGACGTAGCGCCCGGCCAGGATGAGCGCCCGCCCGCGCCGCGCCGTCCCCCCGGCGGCAAAGGGAATGCGGGCGCGCATCAGGCTGTAACCGCCGCAAAGCCCCAGGAACATGCCGCCCAAACTCCGGTCCGCTCCGGACGCGTTCATCAAAAAGGCAAGGGCGGCGGCGGCGATAAGCCGGCTCCGGATGCCCCCGGCGTCCAGGAGGCAGGCGATGCGGTCCGCAAGCGCAAAGAAGGCCGCCAGGATGATTCCCCCCAAAACCCAGCCGGCAAGAATATCCGTTGGAAAGTGGACCCCCAGGTAAAGCCGGGTAAAGGGGATAGCCGCCATGAAGAAGCAGGGGACGATCAGGAGGGGAAGGGGGAACCCGGGCCGGCGGCGTACGGCCAGCCCGATGGAAGCGCCCCAAAAGACCAGGGAGTGTTGGGTATGCCCCGATGGGATGCCGTAACTGGGTTCGAAGGCCCGCATCACCGAGGGGTCCAGGTTATACGGGCGGGGCTGTCGAAGGAGGCTTTTGAAGAACACGTTTATCCAGGCGGAAAGCAGGATCAGGACCGCAAGGCGCAGCCCCAGTTTTTCATCGACGCACCAGAAGATGAAGAGGATGATCGGGATATAAAACAGCTCAGTTCCCAGTGCGGTAAGGGCCTTCATCAGCACCGTGAGGGCAGGGGTTTCCACCGTCTGAATTCCCTTGATAAGGGCGATGCCCCACCGGTAAATATCGTATAAAAGTGAAGAATCCGCAGCGGTCAGGGTTCCTAGTGTTTCGTTCATAGCCAGTAGTGTAAGTATCCTGAGGAGCGATTTCAAGGCGGGACGCGCCCCGCCAGGCTCCGCCCCGAACCCCGCCGGGGGCGCCGCCCCGCACCCCGCCGGGTCCGCCCCGCACCCCGCCGGGTCCGCCCCGCGCTCCGCAGGGTCCGCCCCGCGCTCCGCCGGGCGCGGGGATATCCCCATATGCGCTTATTTAGGGATGGGATGTAACGGACGAAACAGGGCAGGACGCCTCCGTCGTTTGGAATCGGCGCAGGCTAAAGGAAGCCCTTGTAATGTATGCGCTGAAAACATGAGATGCAACGAACTTAACAGCGTATATACTACTATCGACAGCATTACCCCCTGTTCCCTCCACAGACTCCA